>JAQGKB010000242.1 GCA_028290345.1 Hyphomicrobiales bacterium
TGGGTGTAGTCGTGCACGCCCCAGATGTCGCTGATCGTGTGCTCCCAGCCCTCGTTGGAGATCACCGGGCGGCTCGGATCGAGGGCCTTGGTGAGGTGGTAGAGCGCGCTGGCGTAGTGCTGCTGCTCGGGCTTTTGCGCGATTTCGGGCACGCCCCAGCTTTCGTTCAGCGGCACCCAGGTGACGACGCAGGGGTTGGAGCGATCGCGATCGACGACGCTCAGCCATTCGCGGGTGAAGCGATCCACCGCCTGCGGCGAGAAATCATAGGCGTTGGCCATCTCGCCCCAGAGCAGCAGGCCCAAGTGGTCGCACCAATAGAGGAAGCGCGGGTCCTCGACCTTCTGGTGGATGCGCACGGCGTTGAAGCCGAGCGACTTGATCAGCTCGACCTCCTCGCGCAGCGCGTCGGCGCTGGGCGCGGCGAGGTGGGATTGCGGATAATAGCCCTGCTCCAGCACCGAGCGGACGAAATACGGCCGGTCGTTGAGCAGGAACCGGCCACGGTCGAAGCCGACGCTGCGCAGGCCGAAATAGCTTTCGATGCCATCGAGCTGGTCGCCGGTGGCCGAGAGCAGCACGGCATTGACGGTGATCAGGTTCGGGGTTTCGGGGCTCCAGTAGAGATCGCCGCGATGCTGGCCGTGCTCGGCATCGGCAATGTGGATCACCGATTTCAGCGGATTGCTGGTGACCCGTACCTGCTGCGCCGCCAGGACCTTGCCGCCGCTGCGCAGGGTGATGGCGAGCCAGGCGCCGGTGGGCAGCGCGCGGTTGAGCGTTGCCTCGACCAGCACGGTGGATTTCGTAATATCGGGGGTGAGATGGAATTGCGTGATGTGGACATTGGCCACCGGCTCGAGCCAGACCGGCTGCCAGATGCCGGTGGTGCGGTGATACCAGATGACGTGCGGCTCGGGCAGCCAATCCTGCTTGCCGCGCGGCTGGGTCAGGTCTTCGGGCTGATCCTCGGCGCGGACCACCACGACCTGCTCGTCGCCTTCGATGAGGCTGGTGGTGATATCGGCCGAGAATGGGGTGTGGCCGCCCTCATGGGTCGCGACGAGATTGCCGTTGACCCAGACATGGGCGCGGTAGTCGACGGCGCCGAAGTGCAACAACAGCCGCCCGCCAGCGTCCGGCCGGTCGGTAAAGGCGCGGCGGTACCAGACGACTGGGTGAAAGCCGCGGTCGGCAATGCCGGAGAGTTCCGATTCGGGCGGGAACGGCACGGTGATGGTCTTGTCGAAGCGCTCGGGGCTTTGCTGCCAGCGCCCGTCGAGCCCCTCATCGGCATCGTCATAGGCAAACTGCCAGGTGCCGCAGAGATCGATCCAGCGCTCGCGCGTCAGCCGGGGACGCGGGTGCAACACGGCTTGTTCCGTCATTGTGAACTCTTCTTGATTGGTTTGCCCGAGGCTCTTTTGCGACCGCCGCCGCCTCAAGTAAAGCGTAGCGCGCCACGATAGACCAAATCAAGATGAACGATATGAACCTGAAATCGTGATACTGAATACTAGCGGGCGGTGGACGCGGTCAGGGCTGCGGTCGCCAGCACGGCGAGGAACCGCTCGCCGGCGGTTTCCCTCGGCCCGGAATTCTCGATGTGAATGGCATCGGCGCGAATCAGGTCTTCCTTGGCGACGCGGCCGAGGCGCTTGGCGATAGCCGCTTCGCTTTCGCGGCCCCTTGCGGCCAGGCGCTTGGCGATGACGTCGCGATGCGCGGAAACGGCGACGAGCTCGAAATTCTGGTAGCGCGCGTCGAGCGCCGGGATGATCTGGCGGGATATATTGGCGATGACGACGCGGCCGCGCCCGATTTCCGCATCGACGCTGGCCGGCAGGCCGTAGCGCAAATCGTGGGCGTCCCAGACGAGGCTGAAGGCGCCATCGCCTTCGGCAGCGGCAAACTCGGCGGCGGTGAGGGTGTCGTGGTCTTCGCTATTGGCATCGGCGGTGCGGGTGATCACCCGGCGCACGAAGACGAATTCTGTGCGCCCCGCGAGCTTTTCGCGGGCGTAGTTGATGATGGTATCCTTGCCCGCCCCGCTGGGGCCGGCAACAGCCACGAACACGCCGGGGCCAATCTTTGCAACTTCAATCGCAGAGGCAGTCACGGCGTTCACCCGTTCGGCAACGGTCATATGACCCGATTTCCCTGACGCCAGACCGCGCGCACGATCGGCACTTCGCTATCGAGGCGCACCCGCACCAGATCGGCCCGCTTGCCGATGGCGATTTCGCCGCGATCGGTGAGCGCAGCCGCATCGGCCGGGTGCTTGGTGACCAGCTGGATCGCCTCGGGCAGCGTGATGGCGTCAACCATGTCGCCCAGCCCGAAGGCGGCCTGGATCATGCTGAAGGGGATATAATCGGACGAGAGAATATCGAGCAGGCCCTGCTCGGCCAGCGTACGGGCCGAGACGTTGCCGGAATGCGAGCCGCCGCGTACCACGTTCGGGGCACCCATCAGCACCGCAAGACCGGCCTCGTGCGAGGCAAGGGCCGCTTCCACGGTGGTGGGAAATTCGGCCACGGTGATGCCCTGGGCGATCGCCTCGTCGACATGGGCGATGGTGGCGTCGTCATGGCTGGCCATGGCGATGCCGCGCTCGCGGCAGATCTCGGCGATGGCGTTGCGGTGGCGGTCGGAATTGGCCTGGGAGTCGGCGGTGCGCGCCGCAACGAAGGCGTTGAACTCCTCGTCGGAGAGCTTCAGCTTGCCCTGGTAATAGACGCGATAGCTCTCCATCTGGGCGAACTGGCGCTGGCCGGGGGCATGGTCCATCAGCGATACCAGCTTGAGCTGATCGTCATCCTGGAATTTCAGAAACCCGGCGAGGCAATCGGGCGCCGAAACCTCGCAGCGCAGATGAATGAAATGATCGGCGCGCAGCCGGCCGGCGGCCATGCTGGAGCGGATGGCGTCGCTGAGCACCGTCATCTCGTGCGGGCCCATATCGGCCTGCTCGTCGGTGCCGACGCGCAGCGCATCGAACACGGTGGTGATGCCGGAGGCGGCGATCTGGGCGTCGTGCGCCTGCACGGCCGCGATCGGGTTCCAGCGCACTTTCGGGCGCGGGGCATAGTGGTTTTCGAGGTGATCGGTATGCAATTCGATCAGGCCGGGAATGAGGTAATCCCCGTCGAGGTCCTCGCCGCCGCTGACCGGGCCGGAAATGTCCGCGATCATCCCGTCGCGCACCAGCACCGAACCAGTCAGCACCTCATCGGCGAGCACGATCCTGGCATTGGTGAAAATCTGCTCTTGCTGCATGAATTCGGCCAGTCCGATTCTCGAGTAAAAAATGCTTTTGCGCCCGCTTACGCAAACACTATGACAGTCGCAAGACATTGTCTTGTCTCGCCAGTTTGTCTAGCGCGTCCTGCCAATCAGGCGCGAGCGCAGCGCGTTCGATATGCTGTCGAAGATGAACACGACCGCCAGAACCAGCAAGACCATGTAGAAGACGTTGGCCCAGTTGGAATTGGTGCGCATGGCCTCCCATAGCTTGAGGCCGATGCCGCCCGCGCCCACCGCGCCGATGATGGTCGCGCCGCGCGTATTGGATTCCCACTGGTAGAGCGTCTGGCTGATCATCACCGGCACCACTTGCGGCATGACGCCGTAGCGCTGCACCTGCACCGAGCTGGCGCCGGTCGACTGGATGCCTTCGCGCTGCTTGTCGTCGATGTTTTCAAGCCCTTCGGAATAGATCTTGCCCAGCGTGCCGGTCTCGGTGAGGAATATCGCGGCGCTGCCCGACAGCGGGCCGGGGCCGAAGGCGCGGGTGAAGAACAGTGCCCAGATCAGCATATCGACCGAGCGCATGAAATCGAAGAAGCGCTTCAGCCCCTGGTTGAGATAACCGTTATGGGTGATGTTGCGAGCGGCGAGGAACGCCAGCGGGAAGGCGATGGCGGCGCCGCAGATGGTCCCGAGGAAGGCCATGACAATGGTCTGCGCCAGCTTGGTCCAGACGTCGCCGTGCTGCCACTCCGAATTGTTCCAGATATTGTCGCCGGCGAGCGCGAGGTTGGAGACGCCCGGCTTCAGTTCGGGCCCGGCAACGATCAGCTTGACGACTTCGACTGGGGATTTGCCGAAGAACGGAGAATCGGTGTCGAAGACGAAATTGGCCCAGCCGAGGAACTTCTTGCTGACCTTCACGCGATCCGAGGTGATGCGCACATTGCCCCAATAGCCCATGTCGGCGATGACCTGGTCGCTCTTGATCTGCACCCAGGCGGGAAGAGGGGTCGCGATGGCGGGAACGTTGGCGCTGAGCGCCACGGTGACCTGCTCGCCATTATTGGTCATCACCGCCTGCGTCTTGTTGAAGGTGACGGTCCTGCCCCGACCATCGACCAGGATGGTGTAGCCGCCATCGGCATTCTGGATCACCCAATCGGGATGGGGATCATCGCCGAGCGGCGAATATTTCGGGAAGCGCGGCTTGATCGTCGACCCGGTGAGGGTGAAATCGGGCTGGATGTCGTAGCTGATCCACTGGCTAAGATAGAGTCCGGTGCGCTCCCAATGTCCCTCGCGCATGATCTTGGGCAGATCGAAGAACCACGCCGCGTAGACGAGATAGCCGATGACGCCGAGCAGCAGCAGCAGTGGCGCGAAGCGCTTCAGGCTGGATTGGTGGAAGACTTCCGGGAAGCGCTGTTCGATGGAAAGCGAACTGGTATCGGTGGTCATCGCTTGCCTCAGGCTTTGATCATGAAGGACTGGTCGCCGACGAGCTTCTTGCGCAGATACGCAGAGAACTGGTCGACCGCGAAGATGGTCAGGAATAGCAGGATGATCAGCGCCAGCGTCTTGGCGCCGAAGCCGCGCGAGATCGAGAGCTTCAGCTCCTCACCGATGCCGCCGCCGCCGACGGCGCCGATGATGGTGGAGGCGCGGACGTTGATCTCGAGACGCAGCAGCGCATAGGAGACAAAGTTCGGCATCACCTGTGGCAGCGCGGCGAAACGCACCCGCTCGATCCAGTTGCCGCCGGCGGCCTTCAGCCCTTCATCCGGGCCCATGTCGATATTTTCGATGACCTCGTAGAACAATTTCCCCAGCGCGCCGATGGTATGGAGCCCCACCGCGATCATCGCAGCGACCGGCCCGATCGAGAGGATCGCGGCAAAGAGGCCAGCGATGACGATCTCAGGGAAGGCGCGCATCAGTTCCATGAAGCGCTTGACGATGACGCGCAGCCACGGATGCGGCGTCATGTTGCGGGCGGCCACAAAGCAGAGGCAGAGCGCACCGACGAAGCCGACAAGGGTCGAGACCAGCGCCACGTTGATGGTGATCAACATCAGCTGAAAATATTCGGGGAAGTAGAAATCGCCCCAGACCGGGACGCGCCCGAGGGCGAAATTGAATTCCTGGGTGCCATTATCGTGCGGCGAAGCGATGTCGAACAGTGCGCGCCACACATCGTTCCAATCCGACGGTACCAGCCAGGAGAGGAAGTCGAAGAGATGCGGCAGCCGGTCGAAGAAATGCCCTGCATTGCTGGTGTCGGCAAACCACATCGAGCCGCCGAGCGCGAAAAGCAGCAAGGCGAAGCCGAGGAACGAATAGAATCGCCGCTGGCCGGAAAGCTTGTGCCACGCGGCATGCACCTCGCGCGCGGCTTCGGATTCTGGATGCGGAACGAGCATTGTCATGAGGGGCGAACCGAGCTGTCAGCAAACAAAGAGGGCTGAGGGGGATGCCCCGCAGCCCTCCGCTTTGGTGACTTACTTGCCGACGACGGCCTTACGGGCCGCGATGATGGCGTCATAGAATTCCTGCTTCACCGGCTTGTAGCCGACGTAGCCGCTGGCAATCGCCGCGTAGCACTTCGGATCGGTTTTCGGCAGGGCGCTGTAGAAGTCCGCGAACTTGGCGGCCCAATCGTCGCCGAGCGCGGTGCGAACCACCAGCGGGCCGTTCGGGATCAGCGGCGAGCGCCAGACTTCGACCATGTCGGCCGGATCGACAATGCCCTTGGCAACGGCCTTGTGGAAGGTGCCGGAGGTAAAGCCATCGGTGAAATTGCCCAGGCCCGAACTGTCATCGACAGCGACATCGACCTTGCCGTCACGGGCGGCGAGCAGATTGTTCTCATGGCCGCCGTCGAACTGGGTCGAGGCGAAGAACTTGTCGTTCGGAATGCCGGTGGTAGTCGGGATGGCGGTCAGCGGGATCAGGTAGCCCGAGGTCGAATCAGGATCGGCGTAGCCCAGCTTCTTGCCCTTGGCATCTATGATCGTCTTGATGCC
>JAQGKB010000218.1 GCA_028290345.1 Hyphomicrobiales bacterium
ATCCAGTTCGGAGGCGGATTGAGGGTACAACATGGCGGCGTAGTAGATGTGCTGCTTGCTCTCGGTCATCAGCGCCGCAACGGTCAGTTCCTGCACGTTGATATTGGTCCGGATGAGCGCTGTGAGCTGGGGCGGCAGGTCGCCGATGAAGGTGGGCTGGATGCCCGAGGCATCGACGAGGCACGGCACTTCGACCGCCGCCTTGTTGGGCAGCGAGGTGATGACGCCATTGTTGCGGACGTTGCCGTAGATCACCGATGGCTCGCCGGTCCACACCGAGTTCATGATCGAGGAGGCGTATTCCTTGCTCTGCTTGACCTCGATGGTATTGGCCTTGCGGTATTCCTCGGAGGTGGTTTTCCAGCGGGCGATCTGCTCGACGCAGCGTTTAGGATATTCATCGAGCGGAATGCCGAATTTCTCGATCAGGTCCTCACGACCTTCCTTGATGAAATACGGCGTGTATTCGGCGAAGTGCTCGGAGCTTTCAGTGACGAAGTATCCCAGCCGGGTCAGCATTTCGTACCGCACCTTGTTGGGGCAGCGCGGGTTCCAGGTGGGCTTTGGCGCGCGGCCTTCGCGATAGGCGCGGACGAGGTCGGGATAGAGGTCGCGGTAGGAGCCGTCGGGCTGGCGATGCTCGAACTTGAGGTAGAACGCCATGTGATTGATGCCGGCCGAACGGTAGCGAATTTCCTCGTATGGGATATCGAGATCGTCGGCCAGTTCCATCGCGGTGCCCTGCACCGAATGGCAGAGGCCGACCTGCTTGATGGTGGGGTATTTCTCCGCGATCGCCCAGGTGTTGATGGCCATCGGGTTGACGTATTGCAGCATTATTGCCTCGGGGCAGACCTGCAACATGTCCTCGCAGATGCTCCATAGATGCGGAACGGTGCGCAGGCCGCGCATGATGCCGCCGATGCCGAGCGTATCGGCAATGGTCTGGCGCAGACCATACTGCTTGGGCACTTCGAAATCGGTGATGGTCGCCGGATCGAAGCCGCCGATCTGGAAGCAGACGACGACGAAATTGGCGCCGTCAAGCGCCTCGCGCTGGTTGGAGAAGGTTTCGACCGTCGCGGGCACGCCAAGCGTATTGACTAGCTTATTCGCGATGATGGCGCTCTCTTCGAGGCGCTGCGGGTTTATGTCCATCAGCGCGACGCGGGCGCCAGCCAGCGCCGGGCGCTGCAGCAGGTCGCCGACGATGTTCTTCATGAAAACGGATGAACCGGCACCGATGAAGGTGATTTTTGGATTGGGCATAGAAAAAACTCCGCGACAATTGTTTGCGTTGGGCCGCGCCGCAAACCGGCGGGCCGCAGGGTGGACGCCGCGCTAGGCGGCGATATCGAAGGCGGCCCGGACCAGCCGGCTGGTGTATTCGGTCTTGGGATTGATCAGCACCTCGCTGACGGGCCCCTGCTCCACGACCTTGCCATGCTGCATGACCATGACCCGGTGGCAGAGCGCCCGCACGACCTTGAGATCATGCGAAATGAAGAGATAGCTCAGGCCCTTTTCGTCCTGCAGCTTACGCAACAGGTCGATGATCTGGGCCTGCACCGATAGATCGAGCGCCGAAGTCGGCTCGTCGAGCAGGATGAATTCGGGCTCCATGGCGATCGCGCGGGCGATAGCGATGCGCTGGCGCTGGCCGCCGGAGAATTCGTGCGGGAAACGCGACAGGATGCTGTCGGGCATGCCGCTGTCGAGCAGCGCCTGGCGGACGCGATCGACACGCTCGCGACTGTTGGCGCCGATATTGTTGACGATCAGCCCCTCCTCGATGATCTGGCGGATCGACATGCGCGGGTTGAGGCTGGCGAACGGATCCTGGAAAACGATCTGCATGCGCGAGCGCAGCGGGCGCATTTCGCCGCGGTTCTTGTTGTGGATGGGCTGGCCGTCGAAGAATATCTCGCCGCCCTGATTGCCGATCAGCCGGATCAGCGCCTGCCCGAAGGTGGTCTTGCCGGAGCCGGATTCGCCGACGAGGCCGAGGGTTTCGTGGCGCTGCAGTTTCAGATCGAGACTATCGACGGCGACGAGTTCGAAGAAGTTCGGATTGAAGATGCCGCCGCGCTTCAGGGTGAAGGCGACGCGCACCTTGTCGCCCTGCAGGATAGTTTCGCGCTGATCGCCGAGCGGGTTGGCAACGCCTTTCGGCTCGGAGGCGAGCAGGTGTTTGGTGTAGGCATGCTTGGGGTTCTTGAACACTTCCTCGGTGCGGTTGTGCTCCTTAACCTCGCCATTCTGCATGACGTAAAGGTAGTCTGAAAAGTGCCGGACGATGGTGAGGTCGTGGGTGATGAGGATCACCGCCATGCCGTACTTGGCCTTCAAATCCTTGATGAGGTTGAGGATTTGCGCCTGCACGGTAACGTCCAGCGCAGTGGTCGGCTCATCGGCGATCAGCACGTCTGGGCGGTTGGCGAGGGCCATGGCGATCATGACGCGCTGGCGCTGGCCGCCCGACATCTGGTGCGGGTATTGCTGCAGACGCGCCTCGGGCTCGGGAATTTGCACTTCTTCGAGCAGGACTTTTGCGCGCGCCATCGCCTCCTTGCGCGACATCTTGTTGTGGAGGTGCAGCACTTCGCAGAGCTGCTGGCCGATGGTGTAGATCGGGTTGAGCGAACTCATCGGCTCCTGGAAGATCATCGTCAGCTTGTTGCCGCGCAGGCGCTGCATCTGCTTTTCGGAGAAGCCGGAGATTTCCTCGCCGGAAAGGGTGATCTTGGTCTTCTTGCTGACGGTGGCACGCTTGGTCAGGAGCCGCATCAGGGTGCGGGCGGTGACCGATTTGCCGGAGCCGGACTCGCCGACAATGGCGATGGTTTCGCCCTTGTGCAGCTGGAACGAAACGTCGCGCACGGCATTGACGATGCCGCCCTCGACCTTGAACTGCACCTCGACATTGCGGGCATCGAGGATCAGTTCGTGGCCGTGCGCGCCCAGATCATAGCGTTCGGCGGGCGCAAAACTGTTGCTGGTTTCGGTCATGGCTGGCTCCGCCCGATCAATAGGGGTCGATCGCGTCGCGCAGGCCATCGCCCAGCGCGTTGAACGCGAACACAGTGATGAGCACGAAGATCACCGGCGACAGGATCCACGGATAGGAGCCGATTACCGAGAACGAGCCGGTATCCTGCAGCATCAGGCCCCAGGAAATCAGCGGCGGTTTGACCGCAAAGCCGAGGAAGCCGAGGAAACTCTCGAGCAGCACTACGGAGGGGATCGCCAGCGTTACCGCGACGATGATGTGGCTGAGGACGTTGGGCAGGATGTGTCGGGTGATGATGCGGAAATCGCTTGAGCCCACGGCGATGGCGGCGCGGACATATTCGATGCGCGCCAACGACAGCGTCTTGCTCCGCACTTCGCGGCTGAGCTGGGCCCAGCCGAGCACCGCCATGACGCCGATCACGAAGGCGAGAAAGACGTTGGAAGGCGCCGTAATCGGAATCAGCGAAGTCAGCGCAAGGTAGAGCGGCAATTGCGGGAAGGCGAGGACGAACTCGACGAAGCGCTGCACCCAGGCATCGACGCGGCCGCCGAGATACCCCGAGGTGATGCCGACGAGCGTGCCGATGGTGGTGGTGAGCAGCACCACGATTAGGGCGATGGTCAGCGAAATGCGCGAGCCGATCATGCCGCGCGACAGGATATCGCGGCCGAGCTTGTCGGTGCCGAGCAGGTGGAACGGCTTGCCGTTGCTGGGGCCGAAGAAATGGATATTGGCCGGGATCAGCCAGAGCAACTTGTAGGAATAGCCGCCGGCGAAAAAGCCGAGCGGGGTGGGATTGCTCGTGTCGGGCCCCGTGAGCGGCTGGAAGGTCACGGGATCGAACTTGCCGTTCTCGACGATCGGGTAGACCACAGGGAGCAGGCTGAAGCCGCCGTTGGGGGTTTCGAAAGTTATCGAATCGGGTGGCGCGAACGAGAGCGTCGGTAGGTTCGGATCCATCGGCGCGAAGAAATCGGCAAAGACCGCGATCAGCAGCATCAGCGCGACCAGCACGAGGCCGATCATGCCGATAATCGAGCGGCGAAACCGGCGCCAGACCAAGGCGAAGTAGCCTTCATTTCCGTGGGCGAAGCGGGCCTGCACGCCAGCCACCGGAATGGCATACGCTTCGGTAGCCGGGGTCGGTGTCGCGGCGCCGGCATCAGGCGGCAGGGGAATGGAGGAGTCGATCAGGTGTTCCGTCATTCCTTGCCCCCTCCCCCCAGCCGGATGCGAGGATCGAGCGCGACGAGCAGCAGATCGGCGATGATGTTACCGACGATCAGCGTCGCCGCCAGCACCAGCATGAAGGTGGCGGTGACCCAGACGTCGCCGACGCCGAGCGAACCGACGATGGCTGGGCCGACGGTGGCGAGACCGAAGACGATGGCGACTTCGACTTCGCCGGTGAGCATATAGGGCAGCACGACGCCCTGGTAGGCGACCAGCGGGTGCAGCGCGTTGGGCACGGCGTGCTTCATGATCACGGCGCTTTGCGACAGGCCCTTGGCCCGCGCCGTCTCGACATATTGCGCGTTGAGCACGTCGAGCAGATTGGCCCGCATGACGCGCATATTGTACGCGAGGCCACCAAAGGTCGCGATGAAGATCACCGGCCAGACGTGTCTTACCAGATCGACGAATTTGTCCCACGACCACGGCGCGCCGCCGTACTGAGCGGAAAAGAAGCTGCCGATCTCCTGCACGTTCAATTTAAAGGCCAGCACGTAAATGATGATCAGCGCCAGCAGGAACCGCGGAATGGTCATGCCGAGAAAGGAGACGAAGCCGAGGACCGTATCGATCCAGCTATATTGGCGGGTCGCGGCGACGATGCCGAGGGTGATGCCGATGACCGAGGCGAGGATGTGACAGGTCAGCGCCAGCAGGATGGTGCGCGGCAGGCGCTCGGCCACCACGTCGCCGACCGGCTTGTTGTAGAACAGCGATTGCCCGAAATCGAAGCGGGTGACGATGCCGACGACCCAGTTCAGGTACTGGATGGGCAGTGGCGCGTTTAGGCCGTGCGAGGCGCGATAGGCATCGGCCTGGATTTGCGCCTGCTCGGACGTCGCGCCGCCCTGGCTCATCAGCATGGATTTGATGTAGTCGCCATAATCGCCCGGTGGCGCCTTGATGATGGCGAAGGTCACGATGCTCAGCAGGATCAGTATCGGGATCGCCGACAAGATCCTGGTGACGAGAAATCGTAGCATGTCGCAGCCGCTCCCATGGCACCGGCTGCTGTCGCGGGCGGACAGGCGTGCCGATGAAATTCAAATTCGTCGGGGACAATCGTCCCGATTGCCGCGCCCTCTTCCGGGGCTTGCGGCGCTACGAGTGGGCGGCAAGGAGGCGTTGAGCTCCCTTGCCGCGGTTCTGATCCTGCTAGTCCGAGATCGGGCCGTTGCCCTTGCCCGGGGCACCGGGAAGCGTGCCGGGGTGCAGTTCGAACTTCGACTGCTTGTCCTGCGGCACGAAGACGCGTTCGCGGATGATATTGTCTTCAGCCCAGTTGAACATGAACACCGGAGCCCCTGCCGGGATGTTGGCGAAGCGCTTGTTCACGATCAGCGCGCCCGGGTACTGGGTAAGGCCGATATTGTTGACATTCTCGGTGTTGATCTTCTGCCACTGCTTCATCAGGTCCACGCGCTCAGCGGGGTCCTGCGAGGCAATGAACTTGTTCACAACATCGACCATCTGCTTTTCGAAGGGCAGCAGATCGACGGTCTTGTCGGTGCCAGCGCGGTGCTGCCAACTGGTCTGCGGGCCTACTGGAGCGAGCGAGGAGGTGTTCTGCACCACCGAGATCACCTCCGATTGCTGGCGCAGGATCTGCCAGTCCCACTTGCCGCTGTCCTGGGCGGCAGTCATCTTGATGCCCGACACCGTATTGGGGATGACGCGGAGGCCGATGGCCTGCATGGCCGCGATCACGCCTTCGCCGAGGCTTTTGTCGGTCTGGTAGTCGGCATTGTCGAGCATGGTGATCTCGACGTTCTGCCCACCGACACCGGGGGTGTCTTTCGGGAAGTTGACGATGCCGTCGCCGTCGGTATCTACAAGGCCGACCTTCTTCAACTCGGCCTTGGCGCTATCCAGCGAGTACGGATAGAAAACCGTCGAAGCCTTGTCGTAATAGGCCGTGCCGGCATAGAGGCCGCCAGGGTAGATCGCGGTGAACGGACCCTTGACGAGCGAGTCGCCGAGATGCTGGCGGTCGATCGCGTAGGTCAGTGCCTTGCGGAAGTCGAGGTTGCGATTGAGTTCGCGGACAGCCTTGCCGCGAGCGTCCGGCTCACCCCAGCCATTGCCCGAAAGGTTGGGCAGCAGCGCGTAGCCGATGGTGCGCGCACCGAACGCGAGACGGGCCGGTGCCGCTGGGTCGGCGGAGTGCTTCAGTGCCTCGACATAGCTTTCGGCCTGTTCGAGGTTGGAGAAGTCACCGGTGCCGGCCACAGCCTGCACGTCACGATCGGCCCAGGTCGAGAGCTTGTACTCAAGCTCGTTCAAATACGGGAGCTGGTTGCCCTTTTCGTCGACCTTCCAGTAGTAGGGATTGCGGCGCATGACGATGATGTCGTCAGACCGGTATTCGACCGGCACCCAGGCACCCATGACCGGAATGTTGAGGAAATCCGGCGGGAAGGCGTTCTTGTACTGGTCGTAGGTGTTCTTGGAATATTTCGGGTGCTGGGGCTTCAGCAGATGCGACGGGCCGGGGCAAAACCCACCATAGGCCATCGTGTAGAGGTACTGCTTGGGAAAGGCTTCCTTGAAGGTCCATTGCACGGTGTAGTCGTTGATCTTCTTCAGTGTCGTACCGACACCGAAACTGTCCGCGCCCTTGCTGTTGAGCGGCTTGACGTTGGGATCGTTGATATTGTCATCCCAGTAGAACATCACGTCGTCGGCATTGAAGGCGACGCCGTCGGACCATTTGGCGCCCTCGATGTGGTGCATGGTCAGTTGATGGCCATCGGCGGACCAATCCCAGCTCTTGGCGAGGTTGGGGAGCGGCTCAAGCTCGTCGGCCTTGATTTCAAACAGCGGCCCGGTGCGGGTCAGGCATTCGGAGAGGCCGATATCGATGCCGCCCCAGCCCTGCGACTGACCAGCGGTATAGTTCCAGCCTTCCGGACGGCCGCCGATAACGTGGCGCATCACATCGCCGTAAGCGCCGATGCCGTCGGCCATATTGGCGGTCTTATAGACCATCGGCTCCTTGGGCAGGCGGTCCTTGACCGGGGGCAGCTTGCCGGTCGCGACGAACTGCTTGGTGACCCAATCGGGCTCGTGATACTCCGGCAGCGCCTTGAACTCGAAGATGTCCTTGGTGCTGACAAAGGTCGGTGTGCCCTGGGCCGCAAACGGCGTCGGATCGGGCGGCGTGGTCGGCGCTGCGAGTTGTTGTGCTTGCGTCGCGATAATCGAGACGCTCAGCAGTAGACCAGCCCCGCCAAGGGCCAATAGCTGTCTACGCATGTTTCCTCCCTGTGCTTCCGGCTTGCGCGACGTGCGCTCGACATTGGGTCTTGCTCGCCCGTGGTCGATGCCTGAGTGCCGAGAAAGGGTATCCCTTGCAAAATGCCGCGCAATTCGATTTTCTAGTCAGTTATTCCGGCTTTTAAAGATAGCGGATCATCGAAATGCTCACGGAAACGTTTCCGCCCCCGAAATCCCGCCAAAGAGAGCAAGCGCCGCATCCGGTGCCCCGTCCGGATCGCAAATTCTATGCGAACACCGCCGCGTTCGGCCGCTTCGGGGTGCGCTGGTTCGATCCGCAACTGATGCCGTCCGAGCATTCGCACGGGCATATCGAACTCAACTGGCTGACGGCGGGCGGGATGGACTATTCCTTCGAGGGGCGGCCGGTGCATGTGCCCCCAGAACGGCTGGTGATGTTCTGGGCTGGCATTCCGCACCAGACTATCCGGCTGGACAAGGGCCCCGCCGGCGATTCACGGCAATGCAACGTCTATCTCCCACTTGATGCCTTTCTGCACATGCCGCATCTCGGTACGCTGCCCGAGACGATGATGGGCGGCGGCGTCATCGCGCTTTCCGTCGACGCGGTGGGCGCCAGCACCCTGCAGCGTTGGTACCAGGATTATCGCAGCGGCAATCCCGAACGGGCCGATATCCTCAAGATCGAGATCGGCACCATGATGCGCAGGGCTGCACTGGTCGGCTGGGACGAACTGTTGCCGCCGTGGATCGAGTCGCTCAGCCCTTCCACCCGAGCCGCCTCGCCGCTGCGCTATGTGGTAGCGATGGTGCGCCACATCATCGAAAACCTATCGGAACCGTTGAGCGCCGAGGATGTGGCCAAGGTGGTGGGCCTGCATCCCAACTACGCGCTCAATCTGTTCACAGCGGTGATGCGGGTATCGGTACGCAAGTTCGTGGTCCGCATGCGGCTGATCCGCGCTCGATCCCTGCTGTTCGAGGGCAACATGTCGATCGCCAACGTGGCGTTCCAATCCGGATTCACCTCGCTCAGCCAGTTTTACGAGCACTTTCGCAATGCCTATGGGATCACGCCCCGCGAGATGCGGCAGAACCTCATTCAGGGGTGAAACCCCTATGGTGTCCGAAACTGCTGGCATTTGAACTTTATTAAGCCCGTTCAGCGAATGGCGTGGTGCGGAGACCGTTCGAGGAGGATGCTTTGGTCGGCTCGGAGGCTCGACCCGAATGGCACACCTGGATTTTTTCCACGCACACAACCAACCGCGGCGCCCGGCGCTGCGGTCGCAGTTCGAACGTAGCGTGCAGCACACGCAGCGCATGCTGGTCGCCGCGGCACTGAGCACGATTGCGCTGGTGGCGATCGCCGCCGTGATGATGGCGCGAATCTAGGCTTGTAGCTGGATTGCGGTAAAGAGGATGCGCCGCACTTCGGGTTCATCCTGTGCGCGCAGCGCCGCGCTCAATTCGGCCAGCGGCTTGTCGATGGCAGCAGCGCTCACATCGCGCTGGTTGGCTCGGAGAATCTTTGGCTGCTGGGTCGGAATTGCGGCCGCCGGATCATAAAATAGCTGTTCCTCAAGCTTTTCGCCGGGACGGATGCCGATTTCCTTGATTTCAATGTCACCTGTCGGGTTGGCCGACGAACGGACGGTCAGACCGGCCAGCCCGATCATGTTCTCAGCCAATTCCCGGACGGCGATGGGTTCGCCCATTTCCAGCAGGAAGGTGTCGCCACCCTGCGAGAGGCTGCCCGCCTGGACGATCAGTTCGGCGGCCTCGTGCAGCGACATGAAGTAGCGCGTCATCCTGTTATCGGTGACGGTGATTGGCCCCCCGCCCGCGATCTGTTCCTTGAACAGGGGCACTACCGAACCGTTTGAACCGAGCACGTTGCCGAAGCGCACCGCGCAAAAGCGCTGGCGATTGCTCTTTGTGGCGGCAATCTCGGCGCACTGGTGCACAATCAATTCGGCCCAGCGCTTGGTTGCGCCCATGACACTTGAAGGGTGCACTGCCTTGTCGGTCGAAATCAGCACGAAGTTGCTCACGCCCGCCGCGAGGGCGGCATTGGCGAGCGTGTAGGTGCCGATGACGTTGTTGCGGACACCTTCAAGCGCGTTGATCTCGAGCAGCGGCACATGCTTGTGGGCAGCGGCGTGGAACACCACCTCCACTGCTTCGCGCTCCAGCACGCGCCGTACCAGGTCGGCATCGGTTACCGAGCCGAGAACGGACACCAGGGGAACGGCGGTTTCGCGCGCAACATGGCGCCCGATCTCGTAGAGCGCGAACTCGTTAGCCTCCAGCAGCACTACGGTCTTGGGGCTCCAGCGCGCAATCAGCCGCACCAGTTCCGAACCGATCGAACCACCGGCACCCGAGACAAGGATCACCCGTCCGGCGATCATGGAACGCAGCAGCTCCGGATCGGCCGGCACCGACGAACGCCCGAGCAGGTCGTCGATATCGATCTGGCGCAGCACGCCGACGTCGTACTTGCCGGCGGCAAGGTCGGTAATTGCCGGCAGCGTCCTGAGCCTGACCGGATAGGCGCTGAGCAGGTGATGGATCTCCTTGCGGCGCTCTACGGTGAGCGACGGGATCGACAGGATGATCTCGCTGATCCCGAGATTGCGGACTAGATCGCCGAGGGCGCCAGGGCCAAAAACCCTGATGCCCATGATGTCGCGGCCGTGAAACCCCGGATCGTCATCGACGAACCCGGCGACATGGCGCGATCCGTTGGCGTTCAAGGCCGATGCAAGCTGGATGCCGGCGTGATCCGCGCCGTAGATCAGCACCTGACCGCGCAACTGCGAATCCCGCAGGTGTCCGGCAAGAACCCGTTTCACGAAGATCCGGCTGGCGCCGATCACCAGCGTGCCGAAAGTAAAGAACAGGACCGGGATCGAGCGCGGCACGCTGGCATGCGCGTAGAGCTCGGTGAGGAAGAGCACGGCCACCCATACGACCGTGGCCAGCAGCATCGCCTGGGCGATGACGATGATGGCGCGCTCGGGCAGATAGCGGATGACGGCGCGGTATAGTCCCATGCGGATGAAAATCGGCACGGCGATGATCGGGGCCAGCGCCATCAGGCCGAACTGGGTCGGCGAGGGAATGAACGGGCCGCCGAGGCGAAGCTGGTAGGCCAGCCATTGCACAAAAATCAGCGCTACGACGTCGAAGCTGATGGTGACGACGCGCTTCCACGGGCGCGACAGCTCACTGGCAAAAGTTCTCAACCGCTCAATCATCTTGGCGTCGGCCCGATCCGGCAAAATAGGCCAGCACCACCAGCGGCACGTAGGCAATAATCGTCGTCAGCAATCCGGCACCGTCATTGTCATGAGCGTATAGGGCGAGCGGCAGGACCCAGACGAGATTGATACCGAGGAAGATCAAAGTCACAGTCTGATGCGACCGGAATCGCCGCGCGAGGAATTGATAGGCGTGACGGCGATGCGCCTCAAGCACCTTTTCGCCTTGCAGAGCACGGCGGACCAGCGTTGTTGTCGCATCGCTGAGAAACAGCGACCCCAGGATCAGCCAGTCCCAGAGGCTAAGCAGGCGCAGCGAAATGGTGATGATGGCAAAGACCGCCGTCATGAAGCCGAGATAGGTGCTGCCGGCATCGCCCATGAAGATCTTGGCCGACTTCCAGTTGAACGCCAGGAAGACGACGCAGGCCAGCGCGATGCCGATAAACCACCAGGTCAACGGATCGGACAGCATCTGCGGGCTGGTCGCAAGCATCAGCCCGGTCGCGCCGAATAGCATGACCGCGCCCTGCATGCCGGCAAGGCCATCGATGCCGTCCATGAAATTGAAGACGTTGATCCAATAGACCGCCACCAGCAGCACGGCGATGAAGCCCAGCGGAAGCGGCACCGCCGCCTCTCAGGTCGAA
>JAQGKB010000229.1 GCA_028290345.1 Hyphomicrobiales bacterium
AACCCGCGTCACCCCAATTTCCCCATCCCCGGTGGCCCCGAGTTGCGTGCCAAGGGTTGGCGCCAGGAGGCCATTCTGCGGCTGCTTGAAAACGTCCTCTCCGTCGGCGAGGACCCGGAAAATCTGGTGGTCTATGCGGCGCTGGGCAAGGCGGCGCGGAACTGGGCGAGCCATGATGCGATCGCCAAGACGCTGCTCACCATGGAGGAGGACCAGACTCTCATCATCCAATCCGGAAAGCCGATCGGGCTGGTGAAAACCCATGCCAAGGCGCCGCTGGTGATCATGGCCAACTGCAACATCGTCGGGCAGTGGGCCAAGGCCGAGTATTTCTATGAGCTGGAGAAGAAGGGGCTGATCGTCTGGGGCGGGCTTACGGCGGGGGCCTGGCAATATATCGGCAGCCAGGGCGTCATCCAGGGCACGTATGAGATTTTCATGCGCATCGCCGAGAACCGCTTTGGCGGCGATCTGGCGGGGCGGTTCATCCTCACCGCTGGGCTAGGGGGCATGGGCGGGGCGCAGCCGTTGGCCGGGCGCATGGCGGGCGCCGCGATCCTTTGCGTCGATGTCGATCCGGAACGGGCGCGGAAACGCCAGGAGATCGGGTACCTCGAAGCCATCGCGCCTGATCTCGATACGGCGCTGCAGATGATCGATGCGGCGGTCAAGGAAAAGCGCGCCACCTCCATCGGCCTCGTCGGCAACGCCGCCGACATCTATCCCGAAATCGCCCGCCGCGGCATCGTGCCGGATATCGTGACCGACCAGACCTCGGCCCATGACCTCGTCTATGGCTATGTGCCGAAGGGCTTCACGCTTGATGAAGTCCGCGCCCTGCGCAAAACCGCCCCGCAGCGCCTGATGGCGGCCAGCCGTGCTTCCATCGTCGAGCATGTACGCGCCATGCTGGCGTTCCAACAAGCGGGTTCGGAAGTGTTCGACAATGGCAATCTCATCCGCACCCAGGCCAAGGAGGGTGGGGTGGAGAATGCCTTCGACATCAAGATCTTTACCGAGGCCTATCTGCGGCCGCTGTTCGCCCGTGCCATCGGCCCCTTCCGATGGATGGCGCTTTCCGGCGATCCCGAGGATATCCGCAAGATCGACGACCGGTTGCTGCAGATGTTCCCCGACAACAAGATCGTCACCAACTGGATCGGCCTGGCGCGCCGGCACATCCCGTTCGAGGGGCTGCCGGCGCGCATCGCCTGGCTTGGGCATGGCGAGCGGACGCAACTGGCGCTGGCGGTCAACGACATGGTGCGCAAGCGAGAACTCGCCGGCCCGGTGGCGTTCTCCCGCGATCACCTCGATGCCGGCGCGATGACGCACCCCAACATCATGACCGAGCGGATGCAGGACGGGTCCGACGCCATCGCCGATTGGCCGCTGCTCGATGCGATGATGCTGTGTTCATCGATGGCCGACCTCGTCGTCATCCATTCCGGCGGTGGCGGCTATGCGGGCTATATGACCTCGGCCGGGGTGACCCTCATTGCCGACGGTACCGAAGGCGGCGACGAACGGATGCAGCATGCGCTGACCAACGACACGGCGCTCGGCGTCATGCGCTACGCCGATGCGGGCTACGAAGCCTCGCTCGATGAAATCGATAAAAAGGGGATCGGTTACATCCGGCTGTAATTGGAAGGTTTTCCACAGTCACAAATCCTACACCCAACTGACATTTGACGTTTAAGAGGAAGCAATAAGGTCCGCTCAACAGTCGGCTGGAGATGCCCTCATGCTTGAGTTCGCCAATGTTACGCGTCGTTTTGGCGACAAGACCGCGGTCAGCAATATTACGCTGAAGATTCCGTCCGGTCAGATGGTCGGCATTATTGGCCGGTCCGGGGCGGGTAAGTCCACCCTGCTGCGCATGATCAACCGGCTGATCGAACCGTCTTCCGGCACCATCGCCTTCCATGATCTGGATGTTACGGCGCTAACCGGCGCGCAATTGCGGGCCTGGCGCTCCGATTGCGCCATGATCTTCCAGCAGTTCAACCTGGTGCCGCGGCTCGATGTCTTGACCAACGTCCTGCTCGGCCGGCTCAATGGCCGCTCAACGCTCTCGAGCCTGCTCAATACCTTCACCCATGACGAGCGTCGCGACGCCATCCGCGCGCTGGACCGGCTCGATATCGCGCAGACGGCGTTGCAGCGCGCCGGCACGCTCTCGGGTGGCCAGCAGCAGCGTGTCGCCATTGCGCGGGCGCTGATGCAGGATCCCAAGATCATCCTCGCCGACGAACCGATCGCTTCGCTCGATCCGCGCAACGCCAAGATCGTCATGGACTCGCTGCGCACGATCAACGAACAGCAGGGCATCACCGTCATCACCAATCTGCACACGCTCGATACCGCGCGCCATTACTGCGCCCGGATCATCGGCATGTCGGCGGGCCAGGTCGTTTTCGACGGCACGCCGGATGAGCTGACCGAAGAGGCGGCGCGCGCCATTTACGGCGCGGACGGCCTCGAGGAAGCTTTCTCCGAGGTCATTACGTCGACCAGCCTCGGCACCAAGCGGCCGGTTGAGGCTCCCGCCCGTCCGGTCGAAACCGCCGTTTCGGCGAACTGAATAAAGAAAACACTTCCTATTCCAGCTTGCGGGCGCTGTCCGCGGGCGGAGTTCGCACACTATCCAACAGGAGACAGTCATGCTGAAGAGAATTCTTTTGGCTACCGCCGCGCTGCTCGCGCTCGGCGCCAACGTCTATGCCGCCGATATCAAGGAATTCCGCATCGGCATCCTTGGCGGCGAGAACGAAGCCGACCGGCTGCGCAATTACGCCTGCCTTGCCGATCACCTGAAGGAAACCTTTGGTTTCGAGAAGGTCTCGCTGTTCCCGGCCGCCGATTATAACGGCGTCATCCAGGGGCTGCTTGGCGGCACTCTCGATTTCGCCGAACTCGGCGCTGCCGGCTACGCTGGCGTCTTCCTCAAGGATCCGAAGGCCGTTACCCCGATCCTGACCACCCAGCAGACCGACGGTTCGACCGGCTACTACTCGATCGGCCTCGCCCGCAAGGACAGTGGCATCAAGACGATCATGGACGCCAAGGGCAAGAAGCTCGGCTATGCCGATCCGGACTCGACCTCGGGCTATCTGATCCCGCTGACCGCCATCCCGAACGACACCAAGATGGCTAACGACCAGTTCTTCTCTGCCACCCAGTTCAACGGCGGCCATGAGAACAATTTGCTCGCTGCCAAAGACGGCAAGGTCGACGTCGCCGTCGACGACAGCTCGGGCATCGGCAACTTCAACGACGGCTTCACCTCCGGCACCTTCCACAAGCTGGTTGCCAAGGGCACCGTCGATCCGGCCGATTTGGTCGAAGTCTGGCGCTCGCCGCTGATCCCGAACGGTCCGCTGGTGGTTAGCAATCGCCTCAGCGCCGATTGGGCAACCAAGCTTGCCGACTTCTTCACCAAGCTCCCCAAGTCCGACGCCAAGTGCTTCGCCGCCCTCGAAGGTGGTGATTTCACCGGCTACGTCCCGGTGAAGCCCGAATTCTACAACGCCATCATCGCGGCCCGTAAGGCCACCATCGGCGGCTAAGTCTTCAAAGCGGAGGGCAGTGGATCAGACCGCTGCCCTCTTTGTTTGACGATTTGCCGGCTGCCACCATGACATTGCTCGCCCTGCTTTCCGGGCCCCAGACCACCACGGTGCCGCCGCAATATTTCGGGCCGAGGCAGACCGAGACCTCGACCAGACCCGGCGCAAAACGGCCGGTGCCGACCTTCCTGCGTCTCCAAAAATAGGAACGCAGGCGAGACATACGGGCAGATTTCGCGCCGCTTATACTTTGGAGACAATTCAATCATGCTGAAGAAGATCCTTTTGGCTGCCGTCGCGCTGATGGCGCTGGGTGCCAACGTCTATGCCGCGGAACTCAAGGAACTGCGCATCGGCCTTTTGGGCGGCGAGAACGAAGCCGACCGGCTGCGCAACTATGCCTGCGTCGCGGACGACCTGAAGAAGGCGTTCAATTTCGACAAGGTCGCGCTGTTCCCGGCTGCCGATTATGACGGCGTCATCCAGGGCCTGCTCGGCGG
>JAQGKB010000269.1 GCA_028290345.1 Hyphomicrobiales bacterium
CGCCGCTTCCCGATCCGGCCCGAAGACTTCCACCCTGCTTTCGAGCGCCGCGGCGATCCGGCGCGGCGATTCATAGAACACCAGCGTTTCGCCGCGCGACTTCAGCGGCAGCAGCGCCTTTTCCCGCGCCCCGGCCTTGGGCGGCAGGAAGCCGATGAAACTGAAGCGATCGGTGGGCAGCCCCGCCGTGGCGAGTGCCGCCAGCAGCGCCGAGGGACCCGGAACGGCGAAGACGTCGAGCCCCTTTTCGCGCACCGCCCGCACCAGCGGAAAGCCCGGATCGGAGAGCAGCGGCGTTCCGGCATCGGAGATCAGCGCGATCGCCTGCCCGCCCACCAGAGCCTCGGCGATGGAATCGGCGCGGGCGCGTTCGTTGTGCTCGTGCAGCGCCTTGCGCGGCGTCTTGATGCCGTAGTGATCGAGCAGGCGCGCCGACAGCCGCGTATCCTCGCAGAGCACGACGTCGGCTGCGGCAAGGGTTTCGAGGGCGCGCAGCGTGATGTCGCGCAGATTGCCGATGGGGGTGGAAACCACATAGAGCCCCGGCGCCAGAGCCGGTGCGGCCAAGGCAGTACCGCCGATGAAATAGCTCGTGGGATGTTGCCGACCGGTGCTCACCGGGCTTTCCCCTGTTGATTTTGCGCACGCCAAGCTTTGTCTTTAAGCACGCGCCTCATTTTTGTATACAGTGGCTTCGGCGTCGCGGGGCAAGAATGGCGATTCGAACGAGGACTTTCTTATTCGGCGTCGCGGTCTTGGCGCTTCTCGGAGCCTGCACCCCCGCCTTCGATTTCGGTGCCAGCACCCTGTCGCCGGCCGGACGGATGGCGCAGAACCAGCCCGGCAACATGCCCGCGGCAGCGGGCGAGACTTTTGGCACCGGCCCGGTGCGCGTGGCGCTGCTGCTGCCGCTGAGCGGGGATCCGGGCATCGCCAATGTCGGCATCTCGATGGCCAACGCATCGCGGCTCGCCGTCGAGTTCGTGACCGGCAATCCCAAGATCGGCGACAATATCACCATCGTCCTGAAGGACACCGGCGTCACTTCCGGCGGTGCGGCGCAACGCGCGCAGGAGGCGGTGAACGAAGGCGCGAGCCTGATCCTCGGACCGCTGAAGGCGGACCAGGTGAGCGCCGCGGGCGCGGTGGCGCGTTCGGCCGGCATCCCGCTGATCGGATTTTCCAACAACACCGGGGCTGCGGCGCCGGGCATCTACCTGCTCAATGTCCTGCCCGAAGTCGAGGCGCGGCGCAGCCTCTCCTATGTGAAGGCGAAGGGCAGGCAGGCGGTCGCCGGGATTTTTCCGACCAGCAGTTTCGGCAAGGTCCAGCAGGGCGCCTTCCAGCAGGCGACCGCCGATCTGGGGCTGACGCCGCGTGCGGTCTATACATTCTCCAGCGAGGCGGAAGCGCGCTCGGTGATCGACCAGATGCTGCCGCAACTGAAATCCGGCGCGATCGATGCGCTGTTCATCCCCGACCGGGCGACCGCACCGAGTTTTGCTGCGCTGCTGGCGCAGGCGGGCGTGCCGAAGGGGAACGTCACCATCATCGGTTCCGCCGATTGGGAAGGCGACAGCACCATCTTGCAGGCGCCCTACCTTGCCGGCGCCGTCTACCCGGCGGTCGACGATACGGGCTATCAGGCGCTGAAGCCCGAGTACCAGGCGAAATTCGGCAGCGTGCCGCATCCGCTGGCGACAATTGCCTATACCGCGACCATTCTTGCCAACGTCTCGGCGCTGTCGAAGGGCACGCCGCGCTATGATCGGACGCAGTTGACCTCGGCGGGCGGTTTCAACGGCCGCGACGGCGTGTTCCGCTTCCTGCCCAACGGGCGCAGCGAATATGCGCTGATCATGAAGCAGGTCGCCGCAGGCGGCGCGCAACGCATCGACGGTCCGAAACTCTAGGGAGAACTTTCATGCAGCCTTGGATTTGTACCACCTGCTGCGTCGAATATCCCGCTGCCGCCGAGCCGCCCGCGACCTGCCCGATCTGCGAGGATGAGCGGCAATATGTGAACCCGACGGGGCAGAGCTGGACCAGCATGGCCGAGATCGCCGCGACGCGCGGCATCGACTGGCGCGAACTGGCGCCAGGGCTCGTCGGCATCGGCGTGACGCCGGCAATCGGCATCGGCCAGCGCATGCTGTTTGCCGGGGGCGTGCTGTGGGATTGCGTGCCGCTGGTCGATGACGGCGTGGTCGAACACCTCAAGGTAGCCGGTGGCGTGCGCGCCATGGCGATCTCGCATCCGCATTTTTATGCCGCGATGGTGAGTTGGAGCGACAGGCTTGGCGGCGTACCAATCTACCTGCACGAGGACGACCGTGCGCATGTGATGCGACCCTCGCCCCAGATCCGGCACTGGAGCGGCGAGACGCTGGAGGTCGCACCCGGCATGACGCTGATCCGCTGCGGCGGGCATTTTCCCGGCTCCGCGGTGCTGCACTGGGCACAAGGCTGCGGCGGGCGCGGGGCGCTCTTTACCGGCGATACCATCCAGGTCGCCGCCGATCCGCACTGGGTGAGCTTCTTGCGCAGCTACCCCAACATGATCCCGCTGCCGGCCAGCAAGGTCGCTGCGATTGCCGCGACGGTGCGGCCCTACCCCTTCGAAAAGCTCTTTGGCGGCTGGTGGGAGCGGGTAGTGGAGGCCGATGCCAAGGCAGTCGTCGAGCGTTCCGCCGATCGCTACATCAGGGCACTGGCGGGCTGAGACCTTTTTATCCCCGCCCTTGGAGGTTCCCCTCGGATCAAGTGCGAGAGTCGCACGTCAGGGTGAGGATGAATGAGGGGCCGGCGCAGTTCCATGCAGTAGGCCTCGATGTGAGGCGGGAGCGCAGCGAGCCTCGAACCACGAGGGCGTGGCACTTCAATCCGGCTTGCTCCGCGCCCGCCGCCGACGCATGCTTGCCATAAAAGCTGGAGGATTTCAGACGTGAACAAGGTTGGAATTGGCGTTGTCGGCTGCGGCAACATCTCGGGGGCCTACCTCAAGGCGATGACCGGCTTTCCCATCCTCGATATCCGGGGTTTGGCTGATATCAAGCCTGCCGCGGCCGAGGCCCGGGCCGCCGAGTTCGGCCACAAGGCCGTGCCGCTGGACGAGATCTATGCCGATCCGACGGTCGAAATCATCCTCAATCTCACCGTGCCCAAGGCGCATGTCGAAGTGGGCCTGCGGGCGCTCGGGGCCGGCAAGCACGTCTATTCGGAAAAGCCGCTGGGCACCGTGTTCGCCGAGGGCAAA
>JAQGKB010000270.1 GCA_028290345.1 Hyphomicrobiales bacterium
CATGTCGGTCAAGACCCGGCGCCGCCACATGGCCCAGGCCTGCCAGGCCGGATCGTTGGCATCGGCCGTCATCGGCAGGTCGAACCCCGAGGCGTCCTTGAAGCGGCGGGCGCTGTTCTCGCTGTAGTCGACCCCGTGGCCTTGCCAGCGATTGGCGAAGATCGCGTCGATATCGTATTTCCGGACGATCTCCTTGACCACATCCGGCATGAATTCAGTGTTGTACGCGCCATAGGCATTGGTCACCCACACATCGGGAAAAGCCCAATGCCGCTGTGGCTCGCCGTCCTTGCCGATCTGCACCCATTCGGGATGCGCCCTGGCGGCATCTTCATGGATAGCGTGCGGATCGACGCGGGCCATCACGTGCATGTTGAGGCGGCGGGCGCCTTCGACCAGCGCGCCGAAGGAATCCTTGTCGCCCAGGAACTTGCTGACGTAATGCAGTGGCACTTCGCTCGGGTAGTACGCGATATAGCCGCCGGCGCTGATGCAGCACGCATTCGACTTGGTGCGCTTGAACACTTCGATCCAGTAGGCCGGATCGAACTTGACCGGATCGTCCTCGGCCAACGTCAGCTGGGTCCAGCGGGTGGCGGTCTTGTACCAATCCGGGGTGCGGAGCGTCAGGGCAGTCTCTGGCGTGCTGTCGAACATGTTTCCATCAATCGGTGTAATGAGAGGGGCCGTGCCGCCCCGAGCCATGATCGGGCCTCCCGGGATCATGGCCTCGGGGACGGCGTCAGGCCTTGTAGAACTGCTCCGGCATGGTCGGGGCGGGAGTCGGCCAGCCGAACGAATTCGGCATCGTCTTGGTGACGTTCTTGAAGTTGTTCTTGACGATGCCGTAGCCATCCGGCGGCAGCGATACGCCGAAAACGTAGAAGGCATCGGCCGCGCTCTGCAGCAACTCCTTCATGATCGCTTCCTGGCCGGCGCCATCCGAGGTGGCCTTGAGCTTGTCGTAAAGCGCCAACTGCTTCTGCGTCGCGTCGGGCGGCACGATCGCGTTGGCGTTTTTGCGGTCGCGGTACCAGAGCTGCCAGCCCGGCGCATACATAGCGTTGGCGTCTGTCGGCACGTAATAGCGCGGGTCGAGCATGGCGGCGAGCCCGCCATTGGCCCCGAACTGGTGCGCTGTCGCATCGAAATCGCGGCCCTGGCGGACGCGAGTTTCCCACAGCGAACGGTCCATGCTGCGCATCTGCGCATCGATGCCCACGGCCTGGAACATCGGGATGATGAGCTGGAACATGTCGAGGAAAGTGGTCCGCGACTGGTCGAGTTCGAAGGTGATGGTCAGGCGGCGGCCCTTGTCGTCAAGCCGGAAATTCTCGCCGTCCTTCTTCGGCACGATCTTGTCGAGCATGGCGTTGGCCGCATCCGGATCGTAGGCGGTGAACTGGGTCGCCAACTGCTCGTTGTAGAGCGGGTCTTCCTTCTTGATCGAGGGCTGGGCGGGCGCGCCTTGGCCGACGAACACCGTATCGATCAGCGACTGCCGGTCGATGGCGGTCGAGAGCGCGGCGCGGAAATCGCGGTTGTTGAACAGCGCCCGCTTGGTCTCGTCATTGTGGTTCAGGTTGAGGATGAAGCTCATGACGTTGGCCTCGGTCGAGGTCAGCGTATAGAAGTCGTAGCCGCCCTTTTCCTTCGCATCGAACAGCACCGATTTGTTGGTCGGCGTGGCGATATACTGATCCATCATGTCGATCTCGCCCTGCATGGTCTTGAGCAGCAGCACCTGCGGATCGGCGACCATCTGGTAGACGATGCGATCGAGATAGGGCAGCTGATTGCCGGCCGTATCGACCTTGAAATAGTAGGGGTTGCGTTCGGCGATGGCGCGCTCGGTGTTCTCGCCGGGCGCCACGGTGAAATACCAGGCGAAGAGGTTCGGCTTTTTCGACGAATTGAGGAAAAAGGCGTTGTCGTCCTGGAAACCGGCGGCAGCCTGGAACGAGGCGATCCAGCCGTTGAAGCCGCGCTGCTTGGCCAGTTCGTCCGCCTTCGGATTGTAGTCGATGTGGAACTGCTCGAGGTAATGCTTTGGCGCACGCGTGGTCTGGTCTGCGTTAGCCCAGGCAACGCGCAGCGGGAACAGGCCATTGGACGACTTGAAGCTGACGGTAAAGGTCTGCGGGTCAACGATGGTGAGCTTGCCGACCTCGCCGCCCGACTTCCAGTGGTCATTGCCGACGAAGGCGACGCGCTTGTCGCTGAGGCAAGTGTCGTACCAGAATTTTATGTCGTCCGTGGTGAAGGGCTGGCCGTCCGACCACTTCATGCCCTTGCGCAGCTTGATGGTGAAGACCTTGGAATCCGCGTCGCCGACGAAGGATTCCGCAACGTTCGGCGTCACCCCCGACCAATCGGGCGTATAGCGCAGCAGCGGCTCATAGGCCTGGTAGCGGAACAGCATCGAAAGCGAGCCGCCGCCGACCAGCGCGTGGTTCCAGTCGCCACCATACTTGCCAACGCTTTCGACGGGTTTGACCACCAGCGGGTTTTCCGGCAGCCGGTCTTTGAGCGCGGGCAGGGCGCCGCTCGCGACCTTGGTCTTCAGCGCCTCGGCCTCCTTGTAGTCCAACGCAAAAGCAGGAATAGCCGGCAGGATCAGGGCAGCCGAACTGGCGGCCAAAAACGCTCGGCGACTTACCTTAAGCATATGATTCTCCTCGACTTGTTCTCCTGCTAAGCCGGCTGCTTGTTAGCTCTCGCTTAGCATAACATATGCTTGCAATTTGAAATTCGTTAGGTAAAGCGTTATGTTGGCAATGCGGAAAATCGGTCGGTCCAATGTGGAAAACACTCGGGCAGCCGCGATTGAAAGGCTTGGCGATTGAAAGGTTTGGAATGGCGCGCGTAACCCTGCAGGACATCGCCGAGCATGTTGGATTATCCAAGTTCGCGGTATCGCGATCCTTGTCCGGGAAGGACGGCGTCAGCGCCGAGACCCGCGAACTGGTGGAGCGGGCAGCGGCCGCACTCGGCTACATCAAGCCGGTGACCCAGTCGGTCGCGCGCGACATCGGCCTCGTGTTCCACGACCTCGACGTGGTCAACAGCGAATTGCGCATGCAGATCCAGAACGGCGTGCAGCGCGAGGCGCACCGGCTCGAATACCCCGTGCGCCTGCAATGGACGCACGTGCCCGATCAGGTGGAGGCCCTGGCGCGCTCTAGCGCCGGACTACTGCTGGTTGGGGCGCACGACCGCGACACCATCGATTCAGCCAGCGCTGCAGGCGTACCCATCGTCCGCCTCGGCTGGGTGTCGGCGCTTGAGCAGGTCGATCAGGTAACCGGCACCGATCACGAGGCGGGGCAGGCGGTGGCGCAATATCTGCTGGAGCGGGGGCATCGTGTCATCGCCTTCGTGCACGGCACTCCCGGCTATCGCGGGCGCCTCGAGCGCTACTACGGCACGCGCGAGATCACCGAGCGCCACGCCGATGTCTCGCTGCACCAGATGTGGTTCGAGGAGAACAGCGGCTTTGTCGACGCGTTGAAGTCGCTGCAGGCGGTCGGTGTATCGCCCACCGCTTTCTTCTGCGCCCATGACGGGCTGGCGGTCACCGTGGTTTCCGAACTGTTGGCGCTGGGCTACCGCATTCCAGACGATGTATCGGTGATCGGCTTCGGCGATTTTTCCGCCGCGACGCAAATCTCCCCACAATTGACCACCGTGCGGGTGCATGGCGCCGAAATGGGGGCCGCGGCGCTGCGACTGCTGATCAACCGCATCAACGCGCCGGAACTTGGCGATGAAGTGCTGTTTCAACGCGTGCTCATTGCCTCGAAGATCATCGAGCGCCGGTCTTCCGGCCCGCGGCGGAGCTGAGCCGAGCTCTATCCCTCAACAACTCCAATGTGGAGCATTGTCATTCCCTCTCGCGGGCGCTGTCAGGATGGCGGCCATCAATATCGCGGAGGAAACACTGATGTTGAAACCAAGCGCACTGATCCTGGGACTTGCTGCCGCCGGCACCTTGCTTGCCGCGAACGGCCCGCTTGCAGCCGGGGCGGCAAAAGTCCAGATCGATGATAGTCAAAAGCTATTTCCAGAAAGCATGACGTCCACCTCGGATGGCACGCTTTATGCCGGCAGCATTCCGCTCGGCATCATCTACAAGGCGGCGCCGGGGGCGGCCAAGGCCGAACCCTGGCAGAAGCCGCAAACCGAGGGGCCGCAAAGCGTGCTGGGCGTTCTTGCCGACGAGAAGGCCGGCACGCTCTGGGCGTGCTATTCCGACCTCGCGCTGTTCGGCGGCAAACCGGGAAAGCCCGGAGTGCTGCGCGCTTTCGATCTCGCCTCGGGGGCGGTGAAGGCCAGTTACACGTTTCCCGGTGGCGGGTTCTGCAACGATATCGCCACGACCGCCGACGGCACGGCCTACGCGACCGATACCCTCGGCGGCAGGGTGCTGCGGCTGAAACCGGGTGCCAAGGACCTCGAGGATTGGTTCAAGGATGCAAAGCTCGCGGGCGGGCTCGACGGCCTGTCGTTCGGCTCCGACGGGGCGCTCTATGTCAACCATGTCATGAACAACCAACTCTTCCGCATCGATCTCGGCTCGGATGGCGCGGCCAAGACCATGACGGAGTTGCAGCTGTCGCAGCCGATCAAAGGGCCGGACGGCATGCGTTTCGGCGACGACGGCAAACTTTATCTGGCCGAGAACGCCAACGGGCAGGCCGACGCCATCACCATCAGCGGCGACAAGGCCGATGTGAAGAAGGTCATAAACGGCCTTGATGCCCCAACGGCGGTCAGCAAGGTCGGCAACACGCTCTGGGTGCTGGAGGCAAAGATCGACCAGATGGGCAAGGAAACCGACCCGGGTGCGTTCTACATGGTCCCGGTGGCGCTGGGGCAATAGGCATGGCGGGTCTTCCGCAAACGTCATTCCCGCGCGCCGGGATGACGTTCGCGAGACTCTGCAATTGGGAAATTCGGCTGGAACAGCCTGGAATGGTACGCCCTAGGGGAGTCGAACCCCTCTCTGCACCGTGAGAGGGTGCCGTCCTAACCGATAGACGAAGGGCGCCTATATTCCGAGACTATGTTCGTATTCTTCAGCCCCGGCGTCAACCGCCGGGGTGAGAAATGCGTGGTACGCCCTAGGGGAGTCGAACCCCTCTCTGCACCGTGAAAGGGTGCCGTCCTAACCGATAGACGAAGGGCGCTTAACGCTGGGTCCGTATAGGGGGCTTGGCGCGGCATGGCAAGAGGGTTTCAGCCGCTTTGACGTGCTATTTATCGTTGCCGCTTCTGCCGTCCCGATGGGGAATTTTTGCGATAAGTCCATGCGGCGGCAAAGACATAGCCTGTCATCTTTGTTCAATAGAGGGGCGCGTGTCCTAGGCGGAGCAGCCACCGAACGTCACCGGGCCCTGCGCGCCCCGCGGACGGTCGCGCACATCCATGTGGATAAAGCTCTTGCCGGGGTAACAGCCGAGCCCGCCAACGAGATCGAGCCGGCGCGCGAAGGCGATGAGCTGGTCCTTGGGCACACCGGGAATGAAGAAATCGGCCGCCATGCACTTCTTGTGGTAGGAATTGTCGGCGCCGCTGGCCGCATAATTGTGCCACATGTCGCGATAGCCCGAATTCAGCACGATCTTCTTGCCGAACTGGCCCTCGAACTCCCAGATCGCCAGCCGCAGCTTTGGCGTCAGGCAGAAGGCGTTGACCTCGCTGCTGGCGACATAGGTGCCCATATTGGTCTTGTAGCCAGAATAGCCGCCCTGGGCGAACATCGCCATCGGCAGGCAGCCGCCGAGCAGCAGCGTGCAGCCCAGCGCAAGAACGATCGATTTCATGGCCATTTCCCAGCGTTTCGCGCACATGGCGCGGCGTCGGTCATCAATGCCTAAAATACGATCGTTTTCGCTAACCGCGCGCTAAGCGGCCTGGTTAGTGAAGGGTTAAGGGATGCGAAACCCCGATGTCCCACATGGCGCAGTATGGTTCCCCCACGCCCCTAGCCGTCATTCCCGCCTCAAAACCCCTGCGCGGGAATGACGACGGCGCAGCGCGGGCCTCGTCCTAGGCCTTGCCTACCACTTCCCGGTGTTCGGCATTGAAAGCCACGGTTCCTGCGCGGAAAGGGCGGGGCCGTCTTGCAGGATTTCGATGGAGATGCCGTCGGGCGAGCGCACGAAGGCCATGTTGCCGTCGCGCGGCGGGCGATTGATGGTGACCCCCATGTCGGCAAGGTGCTGGCAATAATCGTAGATGTTTTCGACCTTGTAGGCCAGGTGGCCGAAATTGCGCCCGCCGGCATATTCTTCCGGATCCCAGTTATAGGTCAGTTCGACCTGGGCGCTCTCGTCGCCGGGTGCGGCGAGGAAAATCAGCGTGTAGCGCCCTTTTTCATTGTCGGATCGGCGCAGTTCCTTGAGGCCCAGGCCATCGCGATAGAACTTCAAGCTGGCGTCGATGTCGGTGACGCGCACCATGGTGTGCAGATATTTCATGTCGGTTTCCTCGGCTATTTTGGCGCTTCGAGCGAGCCGAAGGGACCCTAGCAATTTCACCAGCGCAACCGCAATCCACCGGCGACCCAAGAAACCGGGGCGTAACCCAAAACTATTTGAAAGGACTCCTTAACTTTTGGGAGTGAATCGGACAGAGTAACACTGTTGCGTGAAGTACCTCGCTGGCGGCGGGGCCGAGTGTGAAGAGGCGTAGGCATGGGGGCCAAGTTTACACCCGACGGAGAGGAGCCCGGAATCCACTCGACGAGCGGAAGCGGGGCTACCCATGGCGATCCCGGTGGTGAACCGTCGGGCGACCATGACCTCGACGTTATCGAAATTTCAGGCGCCATCAAATGGTTTGATGTCGCCAAGGGTTTTGGCTTCATCGTGCCCGACAACGGCATGCCGGACGTGCTGCTGCACGTGACTTGCCTCCGCCGCGACGGCTACCAGACAGCTTACGAAGGTGCCCGCGTCGTGGTCGAGGCGCTGAACCGTCCAGGCGGGCTGCAAGCTTTCCGCATCCTCTCGATGGACGAATCGACGGCGCGCCATCCCGCGCAGATGCCGGCGCCACGCACTCATGTGACTGTCGAGCCGACCAGCAAGCTGGTACGCATCGAGGTCAAGTGGTTCAACCGCATCCGCGGCTTCGGCTTCCTGTCCGAAGGCGAGGGCAAGCCGGACGTCTTCGTGCATATGGAAACCCTGCGCCGCTTCGGCATCACCGAATTGCGGCCTGGCCAGCACGTGCTGGTGCGTTACGGCAATGGCCCGAAAGGCCTTATGGTCGCCGAAATCCGGCCCGATGGCTGGGGCGACGCGCCGTCGTCGCATTGAGCACCGAGCGTGGCGCGTCCATCCAGATTGTTCCGCGAGAGGTTGCTTTGTTCCCATTGAGTTTGATCCGAGCCGCCGGCGTGCTGTTGGCGTTGGGTTTTGCCGCTGCCCCACTCGCGGCGCTGAGCGATGACAACCACGCCGTGCTGCACACTGCGAAGGGTGACTTCGCTTTCACGATCGAAGTGGTGGATACCCCCGCCGGCCGCGAGCAGGGTCTGATGAACCGCCAGTCGCTGGCGCCTGACGCCGGTATGCTGTTCGACTTCCAGACCGAACAGCAGGTGCAGTTCTGGATGCAGAACACGTTGATCCCGCTCGATATGCTGTTCATCTCGGCGGACGGGGTGGTCAAGACCATTCACGTCAACGCCAAGCCGATGGATACGACGCCCATTCCCTCGCAGGTCCCGGTGCGCTTCGTGCTGGAAATTCCGGGCGGTAGATCGGTTGAGATCGGCCTCAAGCCGGGCGATCGCTTCGAGCAGCAGCGCGTCGAGAAGGCACACTGAGCGCGGCCCAACCCTAAAGCCGGCTGATCACCATGCAGTCGAGGATGGCGCCGAGGTGCAGCATGGCGCCGGCGACCACGAATACGTGCCAGAGCGCGTTCTGGAAGCGCAGCTTTTCCCAGAGATGGAAAATGATGCCGAGCGAATAGATCACGCCGCCGCCGACCAGCAGCCAGAGCGCGGTCGGAGGCAGCGTCGTCGCCAGTGCGTGGAACACCAGCACGCCGCTCCAGCCGATGCCGAGATAGAGCAGGATCGCGACGCGCCCGAAGCGATCAGGGACAATCAGCTTCAGCGCAATTCCCAACAGCGAGGCGCCCCATACCAGCACGGTCATGAAACTGGCCAGCGGCGTGTGCCAGATCACGGCTAGGAACGGAGTGTAAGTACCGCCGATGAAAAGGAAGATCGCTGCCTGATCCAGCCTGGCGAGGAACGCCTTCACCCGCGTCACCGGCCACATGTTGAAGGCGAGCGACACCGACAGCACCGTCACCAGGGAGCCGACATAAATGACCAGCGCCGGAAACTCCGCCGGTGCGGTCTTGAACAGCGCGAATGCCAGCAGCACCGCCCCGGCCGCAATTGCCGCGACGATGCCAATGCCATGCACGATGCCGTCGGCGATCATTTCGGCCAGTGAAAACGTGCGATCCTGCCGATACCACCATGAGCGGGTGGCGCGATTGCCTGCTTCTGCGTTCAAACCAAATCTCCTCGGACGCGAGCGTCGCACAGTATTGCGACCAAATCGCTACCGGTGGATAAGCGGCTAGCAGCAAAATCCGTTCCAATCGTGGCTGCGGAGTGCCCGCCTAGAACTTGCGGCCGCGCATCGCGTCGACACTCCACGGCCCGGGGCCGGCAAAGACGATATAGAGGAAGGCGAAGCAGAACATTATCGCCGTGTCGCCGCCATTGTTGATCGGAAACACGCCGCCGCGAAAGTGCGCCATCCAATAGGCAATCGCCATCTCACCCGCCGCAATGAACGCTGCCGGCCGCGAGAACAGGCCCAGTATCAGCAGCACGCCCGCAACCAGTTCGATGATGCTCGCCGCGCCTAACAGCGACAGCAGGTTCAGCGTGCCGCCAGCATGGGCGGACGCGGGAAAATTCAAAAGCTTCTGGGTTCCGTGCTCCAGATAGAGCAGGGCGGTGACGATGCGCAGGACGGAGAGCATGGGCGGGGCGTAAGTATTCAGGCGAGAAAAATTCATTGAGACTCATTCCATTAGCTTGTTCTGCGATGCGCAGAACCTTAAGGCGAGCGCCGATGACCCAATAGTCAGGTTTCCGTGAACAGCGCGGCCGCTATGACCAAACTGTCGCCGCCATCGCCATCCTAGACGGGCTCGTCGCGCAGCAGCGCCTTTGGCGCGACGTTCAGCCAGGCCATGCGCGAGGCCGAGCGTGCCGTCACCTCATCGAGGGCGGAGATCCTGGCAAAGGTTGCGCCGCGCTCGCCCCATTTGTTGGGCACCGGCGAGAACACCTCTCCCACGGCGTCCAGCAGCATCTGCTGCTGCTCGGTCGTAAGCTTCACCATCAACCGGTCCGGCTGCGGCAGGGTGGCAAAAATCTTGTTCCGAATGCGGAAATCGGTGGTGCCGAAATGGCTGCCTTGCACCGCTTCCGGGAACGACAGGAGGATGGCGATGATCTCTTGCTGCGTCATGGTGCCTCGTGGCCGCTCGCGACCATACCCGTTCCGCTGGACGCTGCCGAGACCTACGGTGAACCTGGAACGAAATTAGTATGTTGGAGTTCCTCTCCAGTACGTATTTGGACCGGAGCTGCAAGATGGCGTCACATGTCACGAAATTCCAGGATCGCGGCGAGGATCTGCGCAAGGAGGTCGAGCGCAGCTTCGGCCCGCAACTCAACGAGCTGAGAAAAGAGATTGCCGCCCTAACCGATGCGGTCACCGATTTGGGCCATTATCGCTTCGACGAGTTGCGCCACGGCATGACGGACGTGGTTAGCTCCGCTGTGCACGAGGGCGAGCGCGCCATGCGCCAGCTCCGCCGGCAGGCAAGGGACGTCGGCTCGACCGTTCGCGACAACCCGGTCCCTGCCGTCGCCATCCTCGCCGGCGCGGCCCTGCTGCTCGCCTATCTCGCGCGACGCGACTCCATGCACTAGTCATACAGCGGCGCCTGGACGCTCCAGGTGGAAGTGCGTTTCAGTTTCGTAGACGTCAGCGAAACCATGCCGCCGGTAGAGCGCCCCGACGGGGTTCCACTTCAGGCATTCGAGCCGAACCGGCAGCGATCCTGTGCTATAGGCACAACCTGGTTCCGAACACTGGCTGCACGCGCCACGAACATTTCGCATTGCTCCAACATTAACATATTGTAATAAATCCATGAAATCATTGCCGATTGTTAATGTGGTGGTTCATATTCCATTCAGGCGTGGGCTCCTAGCCTGAGGGTATTCGATCACTAGGACCCGACCCCATGAAACGTCTTCTGCTTACTACCGTCGCAATTTCCCTGATGGCGACACCGATGGCCTTTGCGGCCGGGCCCGATTACCCCGCTCGGGATAGCCACAATAGCTATGACAGCCGCCACCAGCCGCCCCAGCCGCACTGGCAGACGGGCCACCGTTTCCCCGCAGGCACGCACTATGTTGCGGTCAACGATTACCGCCACTATCACCTGCGCACGCCGCCGCGCGGCCAGCATTGGGTGCGGGTGAATAACGAATACGCGCTGGTCGGCATCACCTCCGGCATCATCGGCGCCATCCTGCAGGGACGCTGATCTCCGCCAATCGTTTGAAGAAGGCGGCCAGTGCGCCGCCTTTTTTATTGCAAATGCTTGGCCCCTACCGTCCGGAACTATTATGCCGCACCATCGCGATATCCGGCAGGTTGCAAGTATTACTGGAGCAAGCGTGTACAGCACCGGCTTCCGGCACGGCACAAAAGCTTGCGTCAATGTGTTGGAAGGCGTAACTTCCCCGGCTTGCAGACAAGCCGCACCAATTGGACTTGCCTGCGCAGGTCAGTCTGCGACGATCCAAAAAATCGATAATCAAGTATCTTCCAGTATAACGCGTTGCAGCGTGAGCCTGCTCATGTCGTTATTAGCAAAGGATGAGAACGATGGCTCGAAAGATTTCTATCGTCACCGGGTTTGCTGCGACCATAGTTTGCCTCGGAAGCATGACGACTGCCAATTCGGCCCAAGCGATGGGCTGCCTCAATCGGGATGTGCCACAATGGTCGCTGACGCGGGATATCCACCCGGATCGGCAGCACGACTATGACAAAATCGCGCAACTCGGCAATCGCTGCAAAGCCCCAGAGGCCACCAATTCGGTCACTCAGCCCACCGTGATCCAGCCGCAGCAGAGAGCGACGACCAGAGC
>JAQGKB010000304.1 GCA_028290345.1 Hyphomicrobiales bacterium
CCACTCGCTCTCGCCGTGGCGAACGAGGATCAGCGTGCCGGCCATGTCAAACTCCTGAAAATCAATGCAGCGCGACGCCCATGGCGTCGGCAATGACGGTAAAATCGGTGCGGGAGACTTCAAACAGCGATTTGTGAAATGCCATACCCCAATGGCTTCGATCTTTGATGAACGAAAACTGCTCGAGCAGCGGGTAGACGTCGGCTGGCTGCGCGGCAAAGTAGCGCGCCGGGCGCCGCCAGAAGCTGCCCCGGTCGGAAACGGTTTCCTGGGGCTCGGCCGCCTCGACCACCCCGATGCCGGTGAAGGCCCGCACTGGCTCGCCCGCAATCGTCATCGGCGCGTAACAGGCAAAATAGTCGCCTGCTGAGAGTTTCTGCACCGCCGAGCGCTTGCCATGCGCGAACATCACGAAGCCGCCCTCGATCCCCAAATCGACGTGCTCCTTGCGCGTCACGCCGATCCAGAAGCGCGGTTCAGGCATCGGCAAAGCCGAGCACGTCGCGCATCGTATAGAAGCCGGGCTTTTGCCCGGCCGCCCACAGCGCCGCGCGCACCGCACCATTGGCGAAGATCGCCCGGTCCTCGGCGCGGTGGCCCAGTTCGATCCGCTCGCTCGGCCCGGCAAAGATCACGCTGTGGTCGCCGACCACGGTGCCGCCGCGCAGCGTCGCAAAGCCGATGCTGCCGACCTCGCGCGGTCCGGTACGACCGTCGCGGACCCGCACCGCATGCTGGGAAAGATTGATCTCGCGGCCCTCGGCTGCAGCCTCGCCCAGCATCAGCGCGGTGCCGGATGGCGCATCGACCTTGCGGCTGTGATGCATCTCGACGACTTCGATGTCGTAATTCTCGCCGAGTACGGCCGCGGCCTTCTGCACCAGCTGCGCCAGTAGGTTCACGCCGACGGAGAAATTGCCCGCCTTGACGATTTTTGCCCCCGCCTTGGCCGCCTCGCGGATCGCCGCGTCGTCGGCTTCGGAACAGCCGGTCGTGCCGATGACGTGGATCAGCCCGAGTTCGGCCGCCAGCTGGGCCAGAGCCACGCTCGCCGCCGGCGCAGAAAAATCGATAATGGCGTCGGCGCCACGCAGCGCCGCTGCGCTATCGCTGGTGACGAGAACGCCGAGCGGCTCGATTCCCGCCAGCGCGCCGGCATCCTTGCCGATCCCCGGGGCGTCTTCGCGATCGAGCGCCGCGTGGACGACAAGGCCCGGCGTCGCGCTCACCGCGCGAATATTGGCCGCGCCCATCCGCCCGCCGGCACCGGCAATCACCACCTTCAGATCGGCCATCGCAAAAACCCCTGATGCTGAACTGCAATCGCTATAGCAGGCCGCCGCACGGCTATGCCAGCCGCGAACCGGTCTGCATCTGCCGCAGCACCAGCCTTGCCGCTTCCACCGGGTCCGCCGCCGCCGTGATCGGCCGGCCGACGACAAGATGGGTCGCCCCGGCCTGCAGCGCTTCGCCCGGGCTCATCACCCGCTTCTGGTCGCCATAGACCGCCCCTTCCGGGCGAATGCCGGGCGTGACGATCGCCATTTCCGGCCCGACGAGGCCGCGCACCATCCCCGCCTCATTGGGGGAGCAGACCAGCCCGCCGATCCCGGCGCTCAACGCCTGCTGCGCCCGCATCGCCACCAGCCGCGCCACATCGCCGGCGTAACCGGCATCCTTGACGTCGCGATCGTCCATCGAGGTCAACACCGTCACGCCAAGGATGGTGAGGCCCGACCCGACGGTAGCCTTGGCTGCGGCGCGCAGCGCCTTGGGGTAGGCATGCACCGTCAGCATCGCCGCGCCGGTCGCGGCGATCGCTGCCGCGCCCTTTTCGACGGTATTGTCGATATCGAGCAGTTTCAGGTCAAAGAACACCTGCTTGCCTGCCGCTATCAGTGCCTTGCCCAGCGCCAGCCCTTCGCCGCCATAAACCAGCTGATAGCCGATCTTGTAGAACCCGACGCTGTCGCCCAGCGCCTCGATCAATCTTTCGGCATCGGCCCGATGGTCCAGGTCCAGCGCAACGATCAATGTTCCAGCCATGGCGTTCTCCTGCGGTGCTGCTGTTCCGTCGCACAGGCTCTCGTTCCGGGCAAGGGGTACAAAACATACCCGAACGAACTGAAGCGCCGCCCGGTCTTGCCGGGCGGTGACGCGGGGTCTGGACGAGGCCGGCCTCGAGTTGGGTAGTGATTTGGTGAGACCTGCCTCGCCCAAACCTTTCGGGATTTTTGACCCAGTGCCGCAAGAAGCCGCTTTCCGGCATGTCACGGCGATGCCAGGCCTGCCCAGGGCGACCCCCAGACACCCGAAACTCTCCGCCGGGCAGGTTGGTTTTCGGGCGTGATCACCGCCTGAGCGTCCAACCTGCGGCCCGGTTGTCCGGACCCTGTTCGTCGCAGCCTGCGTCTGTGACGGAGAAGCGGGGGTAGGATAACGGCGGGATGAGGGGGCGGGGATAAGGTTCTTGTGCATCAGCCACGGCGTTCCCTTCTCCCCTTGAGGGAGAAGGTGGCGCGCAGCGCCGGATGAGGGGTGCTCTTACTGAGTCAGCAACCCGTCACCCGCCCTCCGGGCACCCTCTCCCACAAGGGGCGAGGGGGAGGCAGAGTTTGGGGCGGGCGGTTGTTCCGAACGGTAGCCCCACCAATCAGTAGCCCTCATGGTGAGGTGGGAGCGACCCTCGAACGACCAGGGCGTGGCACGGAGGCTGGATTGCCCGGGTAAACCGGCCAATGACGGTTTCAACTTGGCGCCCGGCGCAAATCACCAAACTCGCAACTTACCCCGTCATTGCCCGGTTTATCCGGGCAATCCAGACTTTCCGCGCAAGCTGCCCACCCCCACCCTTGGCTGCCGCCTTCCCTCCCCACAAGGGGGAGGGAGCGCTGGAGGCGCTATCTCTTGAGCACCTGCACAGCCGTAGTATCTCCCTCCCCCTTGTGGGGAGGGATCAAGGGTGGGGGTTGCAGCACGCGCCGAATCCCAAGTTCGACCCTCGGGCGAGGCGCCCCGCCCTTGCCCTGGCCCTGCATCGGCAGTATCGCCTTGCTCATGGCAGACATCTTCAGCAGCGACGAGACGCGGCGCTATGCCCGGCACCTGGTGCTCAAGGGCGTTGGCGGTGGTGGGCAGCAGAAGCTCAAGGCGGCGCGGGTGCTCGTGGTGGGAGCGGGGGGCCTCGGCAGTCCGGTGATCGCCTATCTGGCGGCGGCGGGCATCGGCACCATCGGGGTGGTCGATGACGACAGCGTCGCGTTATCCAACCTGCAGCGCCAAATCATCCATACCGGCGAAAAAGTCGGTATTCCCAAAACGGAGAGCGCTGGTGCCTTTGTTACCGCCCTCAATCCGCATGTGAATTTTGTCGCCCATACGCTGCGGCTCGATGCAGGCAACGCCGCGGCGCTGGCGGCGGGCTACGATATCCTCATCGAGGGCAGCGACAGTTTTGACACGCGGCTGGCGGCGGCGGCAGCAGCGGAGACAAACAAAATCCCGCTGGTTTCCGGCGCGGTGGGCATGTTCGACGGGCAGGTGACGGTGCTCGCGCCGCATCTCTTCGGCGCCGACGGCAAGCCCAATCCGCGCTTTGCCGACCTGTATCCCGAAACCCCGGACGAGGCCGACCTGCCATCGTGCGAAATGGTCGGCGTGCTCGGCGCGGTAACCGGCGTCGTCGGCACGCTGATGGCGATGGAAGCCATAAAACTCATCACCGGCGTTGGCGAGCCGCTGCTCGGGCGGCTGCTGCTCTACGACGGCCGGGCGGCCAAGTTCACCGAGCTTTCCTACAAGCGACGGGGTTGAAACCCCTCAGGCGTCCGGATGCTTGAAGACCAGCGTGGCGTTGGTGCCGCCAAAGCCGAAGGAATTGGAGAGCGCTACCCCGATCGCCGCATTGTCGCGCCGGGCCCGCAGGATCGGCATGTCCTCGAAGATCGGATCGAGGTTTTCGATATTGGCGCTTTTGCAGAGGAAATTGTGCTGCATCATTAGGATGCAATAGATCGATTCCTGCACGCCCGTTGCGCCCAGCGAATGGCCGGTGAGTGATTTGGTGGCCGAGATCGGCGGGCACTTGTCACCCGTGCCGAACACGACGCGGATGGCATCCATCTCGCGGGCGTCGCCCACCGGGGTGGAAGTGGCGTGCGGGTTGATGTAGTCGACCGGCAGTTTTACGCCATCCAGCGCCAGCCGCATGCAGCGGGCAGCGCCTTCGCCCGAGGGCGCGACCATGTCGTAACCATCGGATGTGGCACCATAGCCGATGATTTCGGCGAGGATCTTTGCGCCGCGCGCCTTGGCGTGCTCGAGTTCTTCGAGCACCAGCACGCCGGCGCCGCCGGCGATGACAAAGCCGTCGCGGTCGCGATCATAGGCGCGCGAGGCGCGCTCTGGCGTGGCGTTGAAATCGGACGACATGGCGCCCATGGCGTCGAACAGGTTGCTCAGCGTCCAGTCGAGATCCTCGTGGCCGCCGGCAAAGACGATGTCCTGCTTGCCCATCTGGATCTGCTCATAGCCGTTGCCGATGCAATGCTTTGAGGTCGCGCAGGCCGATGAGATCGAATAATTCACGCCCTGGATGCCGAACGGGGTGGCCAGCGTTGCCGAAGCCGTGGAGCTCATTGCCTTGGGCACGGCCAGCGGCCCGATGCGCTTCGGGCCCTTTTCGCGGGTGATGTCGGCGGCTTCCACCACGGTGCGGGTCGAGGGGCCGCCCGAGCCCATGACGATGCCGGTGCGCGGGTTCTTGACGTCCTTCTCCTCGAGCCCGGCATCGGCGATCGCCTGCTGCATGGCGAGGTAGTTCCAGGCCGCGCCCTTGCCCATGAAGCGGGTGGTGCGGCGATCGAGCATTTCGAACGGATCGAGCAGCGGGTCGCCATGCACCTGGCAGCGGAAACCGAGATCGGCATAGACCTGGGCAAAGCTGATGCCCGGCTTGGCCTCGCGAAGGCTTTGCAGCACCGCTTCGATGCTGTTGCCTATCGAGGAGATAATTCCCATGCCGGTTACAACTACACGTCTCATCTTCACCTCGCTGGTGCCCGGATGCTGCACATTCAACAGCTAGATGTCGGTAAAAAGGCCAACCCGCAGGTCCTTGGCTTCGTAGATGACTTTGCCGTCGGCCTTGACCCAGCCGTCGGCAATGCCAAGCGCCAGGCGCGCCCGCATGACGCGCTTGATGTCGATACCATACTCGACGAGCTTGACGTCGTCAGTCACCTGTCCGGTAAATTTGATTTCGCCGCCGAGCGCGCGGCCACGCCCGGGCGAACCGCCCCAGCCGAGGAAAAACCCGGTCATCTGCCATAGCGCATCCAACCCCAGGCAGCCGGGCATCACCGGATCGCCGAGAAAATGGCACTTGAAGAACCAGAGGTCCGGGTTTACGTCGAGTTCGGCGCGCACCTGGCCGCGGTTGTGGGCGCCGCCCTCGGCGTCGATCCGGGTGATGCGATCGAACATCAGCATCGGTGGCAGCGGCAACTGCGCGTTGCCCGGGCCGAACAGTTCGGCGCGCCCGCAGGCGAGCAGATCGTCATAACCGTAAGCATTCGCGCGATCCGCCATGAAAATTTGCCCTTGCATTGGCTTTTGCCTCACTTCGTGTAGAGGCGGCGTGAGGGAGGGTCAATAACGGTTTTGGCGCCATCCCCGCAAGGTGCTTGGTGTTTTGCCACACACGGCTCCGTGGCGAGACGTACAGGCGCTTGTCTCAAACCGCCGCGAAAGCTATAAGATTTTCTTCGTCTGGCCGCAGAGAAAGGCACAAATGCCCGATCGTTCGCAAATCGCTCGCCCGCTTCCGTCGCACAAGCCGTGCCTCACGGCGGTGCTGCGCATGGCTGGCCTTCGGCCGACCCGGCAGCGCGTTGCGCTGGCCGAGTTGTTGTTCGCCGGCGAACACCGGCATGTTAGCGCCGAGCAATTGCACGCCGAGGCCAACGTCTCACGTGTCAACGTCTCGCTGGCGACGATCTATAATACCTTGCATCAGTTCCGCACCGCAGGACTGCTGCGAGAAGTAGCCATCGATGCCTCGCGGTCCTATTTCGATACCGATACCTCGGACCATCACCATTTCTACCTAGAGGACGAGCAGCGCGTCATCGATATCCCCACCAGCGCCATCGTCATCCAGGGCCTGCCGGAGGCGCCGGCCGGCATGGTGGTGACCCATGTCGATGTGGTGGTTCGCGTCAAGAAGCAGAGCTGAGACGGCAAGCTCGGTCGCAGGCTGGCTCAGAACTTTTCGCCCGGATAGGCGCCCCAGATCGAGGATTGCGCCAAAAACCCCGAATAGGTTGCCGCATGCCCACCCTTGGTTTGATCGGTGGCGCTCACCTCGCACCACGATCCGTCGCAGCTCCTGATGTCGACGGCATAGCCGGCGCCGAGATAAGCGCGCACGCTGGCGTCGTCGGCGCTGCGCGACAGCAGCGGGAACTGCTTGCCGCCTTGCCCAGGCGCCACCAGCCCAACCCGCCTGCCGATGAGGAAATTCTGCTGTACCCAACCTTCGGTGCCGTCGACGTCGCGAATGCGGCGCCAGGTATCGAATTCCTGCACGATTTCCACCGGGATGCCCGGCTTCACGTAGACCCAGGCGACATCGTATTTGATGCCCGGCCCGACCCGCACATTGATCGGGCTGTTGCGCGTCGAGGCAAAGCGCGGCAGCGGCAGGCCGCTGGGATTGTCGGCCGCGGCGAGGGCCGCCGATACCGGCAGCAGGCCGATCAGGATGGCGCCCAGCACAACGCGAAGCAAGGCCGTTACGGCCCAGCCGCCAAGGCGTTTGGCTGGCCGAAGAAGACGAAGCTTTCGGAACATGACTTTGCAGACTTGCGGTTTTTTCCTATCACTAAGCCACAGACCTTAATGGCGGCTGAAAAGAGGCAAGCGATGGTGCACCTGCAACGGCCCAACCCGTCCCACGCCGCCATCCGGCCTGGCGCGGTCGCCGGCTCCGCGCGGGCCTGATGAGCGCAGTGCGGCCAAAAGTCCTGGTCAGCAGGCGCTTGCCCGCCCTCGTCGAGGAGCGGATGGCCACCCTGTTCGAGGCCCGTTTCAACGAAACCGACAGCCCGATGCCACCCGACGCACTGGTCGCGGCGCTCGCCGGCAAAGACGTGCTGGTCTCCTCGATCACCGACCGAATCGATGCCGACCTGATCGGCCGGCTGCCGGCCGAGGTCAAGCTCATCGCCCAGTTCGGCAACGGTTTCGATAACATCGACATCGATGCGGCTTACGCGGCCGGCAAGATCGTCACCAATACCCCGAGCGTTCTCACCGAAGATACCGCCGACATGGCGATGATGCTGATGCTGGCGCTGCCGCGCCGGCTGGTGGAGGGCGCGCAGGTGCTGGTGCAGGACGGCAGCTGGCCCGGCTGGTCGCCCACCTGGATGCTCGGCCGGCGCCTGCGCGGCAAAGCGCTCGGCATCGTCGGCATGGGCCGCATCGGCACGGCAGTGGCGATTCGTGCCAAGACCTTTGGGCTCAACATCCACTATTTCTCCCGCAGCCGCCGGCCGCCAGCCATCGAGGACATTCTCGAGGCGACCTACTGGCCCTCGCTCGATGAAATGCTCACCGAAGTCGATATCGTGAGCCTCCACACCCCGCACACTCGCGAAACCTTCCACCTGTTGGGGGCCGATCGGCTCCAGCGCATGCGGCAGGACGCCTTCGTCGTCAACGTCTCGCGTCCCGAGCTTTTGGACGAAGCGGCGTTGGTGCACGAGATCGAGACAGGGCATTTGAGCGGGGCGGCGCTGGACGTGGTAGAGAACCACGGCGGCATCAACCCGCGGCTTTTGACGCTGGCGCGGGCCAACAAGGTAGTGCTCACCGCCCACATGGCCTCCGCCACCCTCGAATCGCGCGTCGAGATGGGCGAAACCGTCATCGTCAACATCCGCGCCTTTGTCGACGGCCACCAACCACCACACCGGGTCCTGCCCGAAGGCCGGCTGCGGGCGCGGGCGGGGTAGGTACCGTTTCCTCATCCTCGCGTCGAGCGCGAGGGCGACGAGCGGTGGAGGTGAGGGAGCGCTAGATTGCACGACCGAGGTGTCTCCCTCCCCCTTGTGGGGAGGGATCAAGGGTGGGGGCGGCGTCTTGCCGAAGCGCAAGTTGGGTCCTCGGGTCGAGCCCGAGGATGACGAATGAGGGGGCGGGGGAGTCAAATGCGCCCCCCTCGGGCACCGCATTGACTCCCATCCGTCCGCGCCGTATTAAACCATCAGGTTAATTTAACCGTGTGGTTCAATATGGCGCAGACCGATCACCTCAGCATAACGCTTTCAGCCCTCGCCGATCCGACACGGCGGGCGATTCTGGCGCGGCTGGCGATGGGCGAGGCGTCGGTGACCGAGCTGGCCGAGCCGTTCGAGATGAGCTTTCCGGCGGTTTCCAAGCACCTCAAAGTCTTGGAGCGGGCCGGGCTGGTGGCGCGGGGCCCGGAGGCGC
>JAQGKB010000310.1 GCA_028290345.1 Hyphomicrobiales bacterium
GTGGCCGAACATCACGGCGCCGAGCATCACTTCCTCGGAGAGTTCCTTGGCTTCGCTCTCGACCATCAGCACTGCGTCGGCGGTACCGGCGATGATCAGATCAAGCTTGGAATCGTCGCGGCGATCGACCGGCAGGTTCAAGACGTATTCGCCGTTGACGTAACCGACGCGGGCAGCGCCGATCGGACCCATGAAGGGCACGCCCGAAATCGTCAGCGCGGCGGAAGCCGCTACGAGCGACAGGATGTCCGGATTGTTTTCCATATCGTGCTGCAGCACGGTGACGATGACCTGGGTCTCGTTGCGGTAGCCATGGGGAAACAGCGGGCGGATCGGGCGATCGATCAGGCGCGAGATCAGCGTCTCGGATTCGGTCGGACGGCCTTCGCGCTTGAAATAGCCGCCCGGGATCTTGCCGGCAGCAAAGTACTTTTCCTGATAGTTGACGGTGAGCGGGAAGAAGTCGATCCCGGCCTTGGCGGTCTTGGCGCTGACGACAGTTGCCAGAACCACGGTCTCGCCGAGTGTCGCGAGCACCGCGCCATCGGCCTGGCGGGCAATCTTGCCCGTCTCGAGGGTGAGCGGCTGGCCGCCCCAGTTCAGTTCTACTTTGTGGTGATTAAACATATGAATGTCTTTCCATTTTGCCGGAATGACCGCCTGAGCAGGGCGTAGAGCCTGCGCGGTCCAATCCGGTGCGCCCGCACCGGCGTCGCACCCCATGTGCAAAGCCGGCTCAAAATCGGGCACTGTTTCCGCCCGGCGGGAACATGGACAAGACAATGAGCCGTTCACAGCCCGCCTTGCGGGATGCCGCGTCACTTCGAACCAGCCAATAGGGGTCCAGAAGTGAGGGCGCAGTGAGCGGCCGATAATCCTGCCATGCTCCGTAGATTGCCGGTCTACGCTATGGTTTCCTCCTTGCGGAAGAGTGGCGCGGGGAGCGGGGCACCCCGAGCCGGGTTTGCGGCTGTCTGCATCGAGACCGGCGAAAGCCCTCGGGCCTCCGCACAGGCTCTCTAGCGACGCAGGCCAAGCCGCTCGATAAGGGTCTTGTAACGCGCTTCGTCGCTCTTCTTGACGTAGTCGAGAAGGCTGCGGCGCGTCGAAACCATCTTCAGCAAGCCACGACGGGAGTGGTTGTCCTTGCTGTGGTCCTTGAAATGTTCCGTCAGGTTGGCAATACGCTCGGAGAGGATCGCAACCTGAACTTCGGGCGAACCAGTGTCGTCCTTGTTGATTGCGTATTCCTGGATCAGGGCGCTCTTGCGCTCAGCAGTAATCGACATCGAACATATCCTTTCGAAAAGGGAGGATTGGGTCGCAACCTGCCGGGATGTCGTCCAGAAGGCGCCGTTAACGAGCCGCCCGTTGCCGGGATTTGTGACTCTAGGCGCATATAGGCGAAGTTTGCGGTAATTTCCACAAAATTCGCCAGCTCGGCCGAGCGGCGCCGATTCTCGCGGCCCGATTACTTGGCTTGCAGCGGCTGTTCCGTTCTTGTCACCGGCGGCGCGGCGGCGGGCGCCGCCTTGGCCTCGGCTTCGGTCTCGGCGCCTTCGACCGGCCGGTCCGGATCGAGCGCCGCAAACGGAATGTCGAAGCGCCATTCGATCCCGTCGGGGTGAACCGTCCGCGTCACCTCCGCCTGCAATGACGATCCCACCATGTTCTCGATCACGGTGGTGCCGAAGCCGCGATGCTCGGGACGTTCGGGCAGGCCCGCGACATGCTCGCGCCAGACCAGGTCGACCCGCTCGCCGCTGTGCACCCAGCTGACTTCGAGCGTGCCGTCCTCGCGCGACAGGGCACCGTATTTGACCGCGTTGGTCGCCAGTTCATGCGCCGCCATGCCCAGGATCGGCGCCGCGTGGGTATTGAGGCGGAAGCTGTCGCCCCGCAGCGTCACCCGGCCGCTATCGATCGGGCAAAAGGGATCGATCTGGCTGGCGAACAGCTCGCGCAGGTCGACGCCGGCAAGCCCGTTGGCCAGCAGCAGGTCGGTCGAGCGTGCCAGCCCCAGGATGCGCTTTTCAAAGCTCTGCACGAAATCGGGGAGCGACGCCGCGCCGCGCGCCGTCTGCTTGGCCATGGCGGCAATCACCGTCATCTGGTTCTTCGAGCGATGCGCCAGTTCGCGCATCAGGAAGCGCACTTCGGCGTCGGCCGATTGCCGGCGGCGGGCCGCCTCGCCGATGGCGCTGGAAACCGTGGCGATCTCCGAGATCGGATAATCCTTGGCGGATACCGGTTCGCCCAGGCCCAGGCGCTTGGCGTCACGGGCCAGCCCACGTACCGAGCGCTGGATCTCGCGGCCGATGAAGAAGTTGGTAATGCCGGCGGCGGCCACAATGACGATGCCGCCGGCAATCAGCAGCAGCAGCGAATTGCTCAACGGCCGCTCCACTGTCGCGGCGGGGGCCCAGGCCACTGCGCTCCAGCCGGTTTTCGGCGAGGTCCACTTGATGGCGACGAAATCGGCATTCCCGACATGCTCGCGCGTCCAGCCCTTGTTCGCGCCAATCGATGCTGGGGCGATGAACAGCGGCTTGCCCTGTTCCACCCCCGAGCCATCGGAGGCGGCGATAACCGCATTGTCGGCATCGACCAGCGCCACCTGCCAGCCATTGGGAATTTGCCCCTCCAGCAGGGCCGAAGCGAGGTTATTGGCGTTTTGGGTGATAACCAACACGCCCGGCAAGCCCTCGCGCAACACCACCGGCATGAACACCGGGATGACCCATGCCCCCGCCGTCGGACCATAGGCCACGCCGGAGACCGCGACCTGGCGGGTGTCGAGGGCCTTCTGGATCGTGACGGAATTGGCGCTCTTGCCGAGCGGCGTCCCGAACGGCACGCGAGTATTGAACAACTGCTGGAAAGTGCGATCGATCAGCACCAGGTAGGCGCCGGTGCCCTCGAGCGCCGATTGGCCGCGCCGGTGCAGGTCGGCATAGTCGCCGGTGCCCATCGAGGGGGAACTGGCGAGGAATTTCAGCGTCGTCGTCATGCCCTCGATCTGGCGGTCTACGGCCTGGCCGATGGCCTGCGTGGTCGCCGCGGTCAGGGTTTCGACCACCTCCTGCTGTGCCTGGTTGTTCTGCTGCAGCAGCACTGCGGCGAAGGCCATGACGGGTACGAACGCCACCAGCGCCAATACCAGCAGATAGACGGCAATCGACCGCGATCTACGAGGGGCTGTGGAGCGGGTACCACCGTCAGACACCGGGCTTCTTCCTCTGGCGAGCCCAAGCCGCGCGCACGAACGGGCGAACGGCAATGAGCGGGTCATACAGCAAAGCTACCCCGAAAAGCGCTTGGCTGACAATGGATTGAGAATCGGGCCGGC
>JAQGKB010000325.1 GCA_028290345.1 Hyphomicrobiales bacterium
CCCAGACTACTTGCGGTGGTGCCTGCCACAAGCCTGGGTCCTCGGGTCGAGCTCAAGGATGACGAACGAGATGGTGCTGTCGAACCTGTAGCCGGACCGGGTATTGCCCTATTCAGCAGGAGCCGCATACCCCCATCCCTGACCCCTCCCCGCAAGGGGGAGGGAGACACCACGGCCCTGCAATCTGGCGTCCCCTCCCCCTTGTGGGGAGGGAAGGCGGCAGCAAGGGTGGGGGTCGTGCCGCTTGCGCAGCGGCGTTGAGGCCAGCCAAAAAGCAAGGGGCGCCAACGCTCCCCTCAATCCGGATACTTCGCCTTGAACCTGTTGCGCGACCGCTCGATATGCTGGCGCATCGCCGCACTCGCGCCCGCCGCATCGCGCCGTTTGATTGCATCCAAAATCTTGGTGTGCTCCTCCAGCGCCGCCGTAGTCACCACGGCATTGTACAGCAGCCGGAACAGGTGCACGTGCGTATGCAGCCGCGATAGTGCTTCCACCACCAACTCATTCCCGGCACTGGCCGCGATCTGGTCGTGGAAGGCCGTGTCGAGCGGCGCGAACAGCGCATAGGGCTCGTGGCCCTGCTGCTGGTCGAGGCTCTTCATCTGGGCATCGAGACCGACCAGTTCCACCATCGCTTCATCCGAGATGCTGAGTGCGGCCTTGGCGGCGGCATCGGGTTCCAGCAGCAGCCGCAGTTCATAGAGATCGTTGAACTGCTTGCGGCTGAGTTGGGGCGCGGCGCTGAAGCCGATCAGATGCTGCTTGATCACCAGCCCTTCGCTTTCCAGCCGCGCCAGCGCCTCGCGGATCGGGGTCTGCGAGACGCCCAATTCGCGCGCCAGTCCGTCGACGGTGATGCGGCCGCCCGGCGCGATCTGCAGCGACATGATGCGGGCAAAGATGGCGTTGTAGACTTCCTCGCCCAGCCGCGGCGGGCGGCGCAACAGGCTGCTCGCCGGCGCCGCTTCGGCCGCTTTGCCGCGCATGAGGGGAGGGGGCTCGGGCTTGCTCGCCATTGTCTTGCACTCGATTGTGATCGCTACCGGCACACCGGCAAAAGATGATCCGATACGATATCTGATCCGAAAACCCCGACAATGCAGGCAGATTGCCGCCAGTGTCAACGGCCTGCCGGTTTTCGACGACGCCCGTCATGTGCCCGGCCCCGACCCGTCACCTGTGCGCTGCGGCTGCCGTGCCCCACCCAGCCCATCGTTCAGGAGAGGGGTATGAAGAGGCGCGACCTTCTCATCGTGCATCGCGCCTCGCCCGAAACGCCGGTAATGTCGCAGCCCATCAAACCCGCTATCGGGACTCCCGCCTATGTCTGACGGTATCGCCTACGTCGCCAATGGCCACCGCACCCTGCTCAAATGGCACCGTGCCCGCCGACAAGCCGGCGATCTCGCCTTCACCGGTGAGCGCCTCCTGGAGGGCATGGCGCTGGGCGCCAGCGTCGAGGTAGATCTGCGCAAGCACGCCAGCGGCGGCTTTGCCGTGCTGCATGATGCAACGCTGGATCGTGAAACCACCGGCTGCGGGCCGGTCTCGCTCGCCACCGCCGAGACCTTGCGTAGCCTCTTCCTGCGCGATGGCGCCGGCGCCCCCACCAGCCACCCGTTGATGCTGCTCGAAGATCTCACGGCGCTGCTCGCCGGCAAGCCGATCGCCGAAGGCGCGCGCCTGCAGCTCGATCTCAAGGAAAACTCCGCCATCCTCACCGAGGCCGACCTGCGCGCCTTCACCATGGCGCTACGCCCGCTCGCGCGGCATTTCATCCTCTCCGGCGGCGATGCCGAAGCCGTCGACCGGCTGTCGCGCGACCTGCCGGCGCTGCAGATCGGCTACGATCCTTGTAATAACGAGTCGCTGGCTGCAATCGAAACGAGCAAGGATTTTTCCGGGTTGGTGCGCGATGCGCTCGATGCCTCTCCAAGCGCCAGCACGATCTACCTCGAACATCGGCTCGTGCTGTTCGCCGCCGATCGCGGCTTCGACCTGATCGGCGCCTTCCACCAGGGCGGCCGCCACATCGATGCCTATACGCTGCGCACCGCCGAGCCCGACGACGTGGCCATCGCCTGCCGCCTTATTGCGCTGAAAGTCGACCAGATCACCACCGACGATCCAATCGGACTCGAGATCAGGCTGCACGAAATCCTGGTGAGGCCGGCCTGAAGCCATCGACCACCCGGCGGCACGCGCCGGCTTTCGAAGCCGGTGACCAGCCCGCCCGCCTCGCGCACCAGCGCCATAATCGAGCCGGCTCAGCCCATCCTCGAAAAGCCATCGAGCCGCCCACTGGGCACCAAAGCAGCCCAATATGACACCCGCATTACCGAGTAGGTTGAGCAAATGTCCAAGCTCGGTTACATATGCTCGCTATCAAGCGCAGAAAGCGTGGGAGGATCATGAGCAATCGTCAGGATAGCGGGACGCGCAAGCTCGATGACGCCGCCCGTGCCGGCTGGCTCTATTACGTCGCCGGCAACACCCAGGAAGAAATCGCCGCAAAGCTTGGCGTTTCGCGTCAGACGGCGCAGCGCCTGGTGTCGCTTTCGGTCTCGGAGGGGCTGATCAAGGTGCGGCTCGATCACCCGATCGGGCATTGCCTGGAACTTGCCGCCCAACTCAAATCCCGCTTTGCCCTCGACCTCATCGAGGTGGTACCCTCCGATCCGCAGAGCCAATCGACCACCATCGGCGTCGCCGAAGCGGCCTCGGCCGAGATCGAGCGCCGGCTCAAATCCACCGAGCCGATCATCATGGCCATCGGCACCGGGCGAACGCTCAAGGCGGCAATCGAGCAATTGACGCCGATGGAGTGCCCGCAGCACAAGATCGTTTCGCTCACCGGCAGCATCGCGCCGGACGGGTCGGCGGCATTCTACAACGTCATCTTCAACATCGCCGATGCGGTCAAGGCGCGCAGCTTCCCGATGCCGGTGCCGGTGATTGCCGCCACCGCCGCCGAGCGAAAACTGCTGCAAGGGCAGGCGATGATCCGCGAAACCCTGGCGCTCGCCGCCAAGGCCGACGTCACCTTCCTCGGCATTGGCGACCTCGGCCCGCAGGCACCGCTATTTCTCGATGGCTTCATCAGCGAGCTTGAACTGAAGGCGCTACAGAAGGCGGGCGCCGTAGGCGAAATCGTCGGTTGGGTATTCGACGCTGAAGGCCGGATGATCGACGGGCTGACCAATGACCGGGTCCTCAGCGCCCCGCTCCCCTCGCGCGAGACCTCGCTGGTCGTGGCAATCGCCAAGGGCGAGAGAAAATTGCCCGGCATCCGCGCCGCGCTCAATCGCCGTTTGATCAACGGTTTGATGACCGACGAACTCACTGCCGAAGCCCTGCTGCGCTCGGTCTGAACCGCGCTTTTGCGCATTTAGTCAGCATTCCTGCCCATTTCCTGCCGCACGTGCCTCAACGGCGCATGCGGCATCTCGCTTGACAATCATCCAAATTTGATGAGTAATTGCCCATCAACAAGGCAAATGCTCGCCTTGAGACAGGGAGGACATCTATGAAACTGACCCCAATTTTCTTGGGTGCGCTTGGATTTGCGCTTCTGGCCGGCACGGCATCCGCCGAAACGCTGACCATCGCCACCGTGAACAATGGCGACATGATCACAATGCAGAAGCTGACCGGCGATTTCACCAAGGCGAATCCGGACATCCAGCTGCAGTGGGTGACACTCGAAGAGAACGTGTTGCGCCAGAAAGTCACGACCGACATCGCCACCAAGGGCGGCCAGTACGACATCATCACTATCGGCAATTATGAAGTGCCGATCTGGGCCAAGCAGGGCTGGCTCGTCCCCCTCGACAATCTCGGCGCCGACTACGATCAGGCCGACCTGCTGCCGCCGATTGCCGGCGCGCTATCGGTCGACGGCAAGCTTTACGCCGCGCCGTTCTATGGCGAGAGCTGGATGATCCACTACCGCAAGGATCTGCTGGATAAGGCCGGCCTCACCATGCCAGCTTCGCCGACTTGGGACTTCATCAAGCAGGCAGCCGACAAGATGACCGACCGGGCCACCGGCGTCAACGGCATCTGCCTGCGCGGCAAGGCCGGCTGGGGCGAGAACATGGCGCTGCTGACGTCCATGAACAATTCCAACGGCGGCAGGTGGTTCGACGACAAATGGCACCCGCAGTTCGACCAGCCCGAGTGGAAGGCGACACTGCAGTACTACGTCGATCTGATGAAGGCCGATGGCCCGACCGGCGCGTCCTCCAACGGCTACACGGAAAACCAGGCACTATTCCAGCAGGGCAAGTGCGGCATGTGGATCGATGCCACGGTGGCCGCGGGCTCGCTGATCGATCCCAAGCAGTCGACCGTACCGGCAGCCAATGTTGCCTGGGCCGTCGCGCCCTCGGGCACCGGCATCAACAATCACGGTAACTGGCTCTGGTCGTGGTCGCTCGCCATTCCGGCAAGCTCGCAAAAGAACGCCTCGGCCCAGAAGTTCATCTCGTGGGCGACCTCGAAGCACTATCAGGGCGTCGTCGCAGCGGCCAATGGCTGGGCCAACGTTCCGCCGGGCACCCGCGCCTCGCTCTACGCCAGCCCGGAATACCAGAAGGCCGCGCCCTTCGCGACCGCTACGCTGAACGCCATCAACGCGGCTGACACGCAGCACCCGACCGTCAAGCCGGTGCCGTATACGGGCGGCCAGTTCGTTGCCATTCCTGAGTTCCAGGGCCTTGGCACCACTGTCGGCCAGTTGTTCTCTGCAGCTCTTGCCGGCCAGACCACGGTCGACGATGCGCTGAAGCAGGCTCAGGCCGTATCCACCCGTGAAATGACCAAGGGCGGTTACATGAAGTAGCTCTCCCCGAGGACTCTGCCGGTGGCGCCGCATGTGCCGTGCCGCCGGTGGAGACCTTGGCAAACAAGTTTGGGCGTTCACGCCCGGGCGTGCCTGTCCGGCCCCCTCTAGCCGGACAGTCCATCTAGCCGCCGGACGGGTAAAGACGGTTGCGAACCGCGGACCCGAGGGTTGAGAATAAGCCGATCAGCGCCGGGGCAACGATCCCAGCAGTGCGCGGCAACGGAACGAAGGGGGAGAGCCATGTCGACCGCAAATACCCGCACCCTGGCGCGCAGCATGCTGGCGCCGTCGGTAGTCATCCTCTTCATCTGGATGATCGTGCCGCTGGTGCTGACGCTCTGGTACTCGTTCCAGAACTACAATCTGCTGAACCCGATCAATGCCGGCTTCGTCGGCCTCGCCAACTACACCTATTTTCTCTCCGATCCGGCCTTTATCCAGGCCTTCTCCAATACCCTGATCCTCACCGTTAGCGTGCTCGTCATCACGGTGATCGGCGGCATCATCTTCGGGCTTTTGCTCGATCAGCCGATGTTCGGCCAGGGCATTGTGCGCATCCTGGTCATCTCGCCCTTCTTCATCATGCCAACCGTGTCGTCGCTGGTGTGGAAGAACATGATGATGCACCCGGCCTACGGCATCTTCGCCTGGATCGCGACGCGGCTGGGCCTGACCCCGATCGACTGGCTGTCCAATTACCCGCTGCTCTCGGTCATCATCATCGTCGCCTGGCAATGGCTGCCGTTCGCGACGCTGATCCTGCTGACTGCCCTGCAATCGCTGGACGAAGACCAGAAGGAAGCCTCGGAGATGGACGGCGCCAATTTCGGCAACCGCTTCATCTATATCGTTTTGCCGCACCTTTCGCGTGCCATCACCGTGGTCATCCTGATCGAGACCATCTTCCTGCTCTCGGTCTTCGCCGAGATCCTCGTCACCACCAATGGCGGCCCCGGCTACGCCTCGACCAACATCGCCTACCTGGTCT
>JAQGKB010000328.1 GCA_028290345.1 Hyphomicrobiales bacterium
CTCGACATTGTCGGCAACGGCGCTGACCGGGCGCTTTTCGGCCTCCAGGGTGCGGAAGGTGACGACGGCGTGATTGTTGAGGATGGCGCCACGCCAGCGGCGCGGCCGAAACGGTGAGATCGGCGTCAATGCCAGTAGTGGGGCATTGATCGGCAAGATCGGGCCGTGGGCGGAAAGATTGTAGGCGGTCGAGCCGGCGGGTGTTGACAGCAGCACGCCGTCACAGATCAGTTCCTCCAGCCGCGTCTCGCCATCGACGACGATGGTGACCTTCACCGCCTGGTAGGTCGAGCGGAACAGCGACACCTCATTGAGCGCCAACGCCTCATGCGCGGTCCCGTTCGAATTGATGACGCTCATCGACAGCGGATAGATGGTGGTGGGGTTCGCAGCGACGAGCCGTTCGAGCAAGCCGTCGGACGAAAACTCATTCATCAGGAAGCCGACCGAGCCAAAATTCATGCCATAGACCGGCACGCGGCGACGCATCACGCGGTGCAGCGTCTGCAGCATCAGCCCATCGCCGCCTAGTGCGACGATCACCTCGGCGTTTTCAAATCCGACATCGCCATAGCGGGCGCGGAACACCTCGGCAGCGGCGTTGGCGTCTGGAGTGCCGCTCGAGACGAAGCTGACTTTTTCGGCGGAAGAACGGTCCAAGCCATGGCTCCTGAAGTGAGGGGGTTGCCTAGCATGGCCTTGCCATTCGATCCAGTATCGACCTTGTGGCAAATACTGCTGGACCGGTTGGCAATTCCGCGCCGGCACCATAGAACAGCAGGTGATTTCAGGCAAAAACGGCCCTTTGCAGGCCGGCACCATAGTATTTGAACAGGACAACCTCATGACACGCCACAAGGTGATTTTCGACACCGATCCGGGGATCGACGATGCAATGGCATTGCTGTTCCTGCATCATCATCCCGAGATCGATCTGCTCGGAATCACCACGGTGTTCGGCAATGCCTCGATCGAGACGACGACGCGCAATGCGCTGGTTCTCAAATCGCTCTGGGAAATCGCAGCGCCGGTCGCCAGGGGCGCGGGCCACACCTTCAATCCGGCTCGCGAGCGGGGAGAGCCGCCAGCAATCGTGCATGGTGACAACGGGTTGGGCAACGTGACGCTGCCCGCCGATTTCAGCACGGAAACCGATCCGCGGCCGGCGTACCGCTTCATCATCGACACGGTTCGCGCCAATCCGGGCGAGGTGACAATCGTTGCCGTGGGCCGGATGACCAATCTGGCGCTGGCCCTTGGCGAAGCGCCCGACATCGCAGGCCTCGTGAAGGGCATCGTGATAATGGGCGGCGCATTCGGGACGATGGGCAATGTGACCCCCGTCGCCGAAGCCAACATTTACGGGGATCCGGAAGCCGCCGACGTGGTGATGACCGCGCCGTGGAAGGTCGTGGTCGTCGGGCTGGACGTCACCTCGCAGACGGTGATGACCCGTACCATGCTGGATCAATTGGCTGCCGATGGCGGCGAGCGGGCCCGCTTCCTGCGCGACGTGTCGCAGCATTATATGGAATTCTACAGCCGGTTCGTCGCAAACGGCATCATGGTCCATGATAGCTGCGCCTGCGTATATCTGGTGGCGGCCGAGCTATTCACCACCAGGAGTGGCGCCATTCGCGTTGCGTCGGAAGGCGTTGCCGACGGGCAGACCATCCAGAAGCCCGATGGACGTTACTTCCCGCCCGGGCCGTGGGATGGCAAGCCGAGCCAACTGGTCTGCACCGGCATCGATGCACCGGCGGTGCTGGCGCTGATCCACAAGGTCATCGCACGGAGGTAGGGCGGGGCGGCCCTCGGTTCGCCGCAAAGGGCGGTACATTGACGCTGCCAATCGTGCAGTCCGGGGGCAGTTCAGCCCCGGCCTGCGACGAAATGGGCAGCAGATCGTGAATCGATGCTATGGCAATACCGGGGTGCGAACTGCCTCGTACTGGCGCAATTTAGGGAAAAGCGATGAACAAGACACTGATTTGGGGCGCGGCTGTCGTTGGGGTGATCTGCCTCGGTATAAGCGCCCTCTATTTCCTGACCCCGGCGGGGTCGCTGCCCGGGTTCATGCCGGGCTTCGAGACCGGCGTGACCACGGTGCACGTCAAGCACGCCATCGGCGCGCTTGTGCTGGGCTTGGCGCTATTCGCCTTCGCCTGGTTCCGCAGCGGCCCCAAGCGGGCCTAGAGCCGGACCAGGATAAGAGCGACAATCCCTGCGCCCACGCACTAATAGGCGAATGGGCGCAGCGATTGCGTTTCGAAATATCTGACCAGAAACCGGATCGAGAAATAGGCGGAGATCGCCGCGAACACCGCGCCGACGAGAGCCTCGCCAAGCCCGACCGGGCCATTGCCGAAGAGATCGGGCACCTTGAGCACCGCCGCTGCAAAGATGATCGGCGTGGCGAGCAGGAACGAGTAGCGCGCAGCGTTTTCGTGCGACAATCCGCTGACGAGGCCGCCACCCATGGAGAGGCCGGTGCGGGAAAAGCCGGGGATCAGGGCGAGGCACTGCGCAATGCCAATGACGATGGCCTGCCGCCACGAGAGAGCGGCGAGTCTGGCGTCATCGTGCGGGCCGTCCTGGACACTGCGCTTGCGCAGCATCTCGACGGCATAAAGCACGACGCCGTTGAGGATCAGCGCGATCGCTACGATGGTGGCGGCGGCAAAGAGCTTCTGCAGCGCCTGCTCGAACAACAAGCCCAGCACGCCTGCCGGAACGGTGCTGACGACAAGCAGCCAGCCGAGGCGCGCGTAGGTGTCGTCCTTGCGGATTTCGCGCTGCTGCAGCGAGCGCAGCATTCCACTGATGATTGCCAACCAATCGCGCCAGAAAAATCCAAGCAGCACCAGCGAGGTGGCCAAGTGCGTCAACACAATGAACGCCACGAATGAGTTGGTCGATTGATCGATATTCCAATGCAGGATCGCTGGAATGAGGACGGTGTGGCCGAGGCTCGAGATGGGGAAGAGTTCGGCAAAACCCTGGAGCAGGCCCAGAATGATGGCTTGGAGGTAAGAAATCACGGCGTCCGGTCTCCGGGGGCAAGTACGTGGTTATCTGGTGCGCCGGCGGCGCGGGAATGGCCCTCGGCAAAGCTGCCAAAAGGCGGCACAAAGGTTGGCAACCGCGGTGATTGCATGTTGTGGGCGGGAGCGATCGATGTCGGTACGATCATGAGGACATTCCGCCGAATGCGGTGAACTTGGTCATTGTCGCCTGCGCTGGCGGAATCGGCTGGGGGCAGCTTATTGCATCCGGTTGAGGCACAACAGCGGCCATCCTGCATGGCGGATACGACCGCAGTGCGTCACTATGGCATGAACCTCCACGCCTCTCGCGGGTTGATGCACCGGAGATCTTCGATGACCGTCACACAGCATAGCGACAATGAACAGAAGCGCCGCCCTCGGCTTCCGAACCTCGGGCGCGCCGAATATATGACGCTGGGCGTCGTGCTGCTGATCTCCGGACTGCTGCTTGCCTTCCTCAAGATCGCCGACGCCGTGGTCGAAGGGGAAACCCTGACCTTTGACAATGCCGTATTGCTGATGTTCCGCGTGCAAGGGCATCCGGAACAACTGCTTGGGCCACTGTGGCTGCAGGAAATGGGACGCGACATAACCTCGCTCGGGAGCTTCGCCGTGCTCGGCCTCATCGTCGTCGGGCTGGTGGGCTATCTGTTGATGGTGAGCGAGCGCGGAACCGCCCTGCTCATCCTGGTTTCGGTTCTCGGGGGCACGGCAATCAGCACGGTGCTGAAGATGGGCTTTGATCGGCCCCGCCCGGATATCAACACGACAGCGCGCGTTTTTACGGCAAGCTTTCCGAGCGGACATTCCATGCTGTCCGCCGTCACGTTCCTGACGATCGGCGCGCTGCTGGCGCGGATGACAACGGAACGCCGGCTGAAGGTCTATTTCCTCTGTTTCGCGATTTTCCTTACGGGAATAGTTGGGATCAGCCGGCTCTATCTGGGAGTCCACTATCCGACCGATGTGCTGGCAGGCTGGTGTGCTGGTGCGGCGTGGGCATTGCTCTGCACCACGGTTGCCGATTGGCTGCAAAGGCGGCGCCAGACCGAGCCCTTGCCGCGCTAGAGCTTCAGCAATGCCGCCGAGAGCAGTGCCCGCTTGCGCAACTGCACCGTGCGCGACAGGCTCCATGCCAGGCCCGAGAGCAGGGCCGCAGGTCGCGCGGCTTTTACCGCGCGGCGGGCTGCCGCACCGTGAGTTCAGGCCTCGACGTGTATGCGGGCGTCTCTTGTCGCTTGGGCGCCATCCAGATCGGCACCATCGACCGGCGTCGGCTCGGACGAGAGGGCGCCCCAAACGTCGAGGACGCGTTCGCGTTCTCCCACGATCGGCGATGGCGCAAATTCACTTGGCGTAGCGAAAAGATAGCCGCGAAAGCCCGCCTGAGCTTGGCGCGAACTGGCCGAAATCAGCCAGGGGGAAAAGATCATCGGCCCGGCAATCGGGATCAGCCAGATCAGCATGCTGTGCGCAGCCCATACCGCGAACGCAAGGGTGGCCAGCCCGGCAAGGACGATCCAGCGGCTGGCGATCCAAGTCTCCTGGAGCGAAAGCTGTCCATCGTCGCGATTGGTCGCTGGCCAGCCGCCATCGGCTCCCAACAAGACCTGCAGCACGGCTCGGCTCTGAAACCACAGCATCAGCGGGGCGATCAGGCTCGAAAACAGGACTTCGACGAGGGTCGAGGCCAGTGCGCGCCACGTGCCGCCGAACTTGACGTTGGCGCCGGTGAAGGCGCCGTGCAGCACGATCAGCAGCTTGGGCAAGACCAGCAGGCACGAAATGCCCAGGACCAGCAGCACCGCCATGATGGTTTCATTGGCGGGAAAGATCGGGAAGGGGAAGTGCGGCTCGGGAAAATAGTTGGGGGGCGGCGTGAAGAACGGCGCCGCGATGCTGGTCACGAGGAAGATCAGCCAGACCGGGGAGGCGACGTAGGCCATGATGCCCTGCGCGAAGACGAAGCGGCTCCAGAGACGCAGTTTGGGCGCCAGCAGCAGCCGGCCATGCTGCAAATTGCCCTGGCACCAGCGGCGGTCGCGCTGGGCGTGCTCGATCAGGTTCTCGGGGCCCTCCTCGTAGGAAGCGGTAAGATCGGGATCGAGCCGCACGCGCCAGCCGGCTCGCGCCAGCAGGGCCGCCTCGACGTAATCGTGGCTCAGGATGTGGCCGCCGAACGGCGGCTTGCCAGAGAGTTGCGGCAGGCCGCAGCTTTCCGCGAAGGCGGTTGTGCGAACGATGGCGTTGTGGCCCCAGAACGGCCCTTCGTAACCCTGCAGCATGGCGACGCCGCGCGCGAAGATCGGCGAAAAATAGCTGGCCGAAAACTGCATGGCCCTGCCGAAGAAGGACCGGGCGTAGATGATCATCGGCAAGGTCTGCAACAGCCCCAGGCTGGGATCGGCTTCCATGCGGCGGGCCATCTCGAGGATGGTCTCGCCCTCCATGAGGCTGTCCGCGTCGAGGATCAGGGCATATTCATATGCGCCGCCGGAGCGGCGCACGAAGTCCTCGATATTGCCGGCCTTCTTGCCGATATTGGCCGTGCGGCGGCGATAGAACAGCCGCCCTTCGCCGCGCCGCTCGGTAATGAGGCGGGCGAACCACCTAGCCTCTTGCTCGGCAATTTCCTCGGACGTGGTATCGGAGAGAATTGCGAAGTGGAACTTGTCTGCAACCCGCACTTGCGCAAGGCTTTCGTCCATCGCGGCGACGCGCGAAAAGGTCGATGCCGGGTCTTCATTGTAAACCGGTATGAGGATAGCGGTGCGCCCGTCGAGGGGCTTGTCGTCAGGCAGGCGGGGCGTCTTTTCGGCCGAGTAGAGCAGGCCGAACAGCGATAGGGTCGCGCCCCAGGCCAGCCACGCCGTGCTCACCGCGATCAGCGCACAGCGGAAGATATCGAGATAGCTGAAGCCCCCTTCGTCAGCAAAGCGGATAAAGAGCTGCGTTGCGGCAAAGCTCATCGAAAGGCTGAAAAGGACCGCGAGAAGCCTACGAAGGTAGACGGCCTTGAATGAATGCGGCTGTTTCATAGCTCACTCTTGATACGCTCGGGGGCCCAGGCATGCCGGCCTGGGCTTCATGGAACAGCGATCCTTATCCCTAAAGTCGCACTTTACATCATTGATGCTGCACGAATTTGTTCGAAAGCCGGCGCGTTATTGTCGCACCCGAGGCTGGCGACGAACCAGGCGAGCATAGAAGAACAAGAGCCAGTTGGACTGTGACTCGAGCACTTGCTTGGGCATCGCAAGCGGGGCGTGCGGCAGGGCCGCGCCGGTGAGGATTTCTGCGACCGCTTCCGGCGCCGTACTGAAGTTCGTCCCGTGTTTCACTATGCCCTCCACTGATAGAGCCAGGTTTCAGAGAGGCGCTGGCCGAACCCGGCCAAATGCGCGTTGAGTTCGACAGGCTTGTCGCCGTCACGCTTGACGTCGAGCACCATGCGCCACAGGCCATTCTCCGCGATGCGGGATAGCGTGGAGGTGACAATCGCGCCGCCACTTATGGTGGTGACCGCCTGGATCTGGGTAGCGTCCGGAAGATTTCCCAGGGTGCCGCCGGCAAAGTCGACGACAAACTTGCGCATCATCGGATCAGCCTTCATCGTTGCTACGCCACCATGGCCGGTGCGGGTTTCAGCAACATAGGCCAGGTCCGCGGCCGGATTGGGATCGAGGTCGCCCCAAGTCAACTTGTAGGAAAACTCTCGTTCGTCGCCTGCTTTAGCCGGGGTTTGCGGCTGCCAGAAGGCGACGATATTGTCATTGAATTCAAACTGACTAGGCAATTCGAGCAAGCGGACAGTTCCCTTGCCCCAGTCGCCGATCGGTTCGACGCGCGCCGATGGCCGCCGGTCATAGTGGGCGGAATCATCCTGGTAGTTTTCGAAGCTCCGGTCACGCTGCATCAGCCCAAAGCCGCGCGGGCTCATCTCGTCGAAATAGGTATTGGACAAGACCGGCGGATTGTTGAGCGGACGCCATAGCACGTTGCCGTCGGCGCGCTCGATGACGAGGCCGTTGCTGTCGTGGACCTGCGGGCGATAGTCATCAAAGCTGATGCGATTGTTTTCCGCGAAGAGGAACATCGACGTTAGCGGCGCGATGCCGAGCTGGCGCACGTCCTTGCGGAAGAACAGCCGCGCGGTCACGTTCATCACGCAGGTGTCGCCAGGGAAAATCTCGAAGCGATAGGCGCCGGTCACGCTCTGGCTGTCGAGGGCGGCATTGACGACGACCTTGCGGCTGCCGTCCGGTTGCTTTTCCAAATAGAAATCCGAAAAGCGCGGAAATTCCTCCGCGTCATCGAGACCGGTATCTATGGAGAGCCCGCGTGCACTCTGGCCATAGACATTGTTCCGACCGAGGGCACGAAAGTAGCTTGAGCCGAGGAACGCGGCCAATTCGTCAAGAATATCGGCGCGGTTAATCGGGAAATTGAGACGGAACCCAGCGATGCCCGGCAGGACCAGGTCGCCCTTGGCGTTGTCAAGCTCGTTGTAATACTTGAAATCGGCGGTGGTGAAGTCGAGGTGCTGCGCCATGCCGTTCGTAACTTCGTAGAGCTGGACCGGTTCCTTGAATAGCCAGCCAAGATGGAAGGCATGCAGACGGAACAGGCTATTCGGTTCAGCCCAGCGTGCGTGATCCGGCCGGAACTGGATCTTCTGGTAGGAGTCGTAATCCAGTTCGGCAATGAACTTTGGCAGCTGGATTTCGCCCGACTGGAACGGGGTTTTCGCCTTCTGCCGCATATCATTGGTCAGGATATCGAACGAAAAGGGTTTGGGAGCAGGCGGGGTCGGCTGCGGCTGGCTGGCGGGCGCTGTTGCCGACTGAGCAAAAGCGGTCTGGGTGATTGCTGTGGAAGTTAGAAGCGCCAACGATAGCGTAAGAAATCGCCTACGGGCCGGGGAGTAGGAAGGAAGAATATCGGTCACTGCTCAAACTCTGGTGTTCTTGACAGCAGCACGATAAACTATGCAGCGTGTTTAGAACGGGGCGACGAGCAATCGGTTCGCGCATATCAGGCATGCAAATTTTGCGTAGCTTTGTTGCTTGCATTCTCTGGTCGCTGTGCTGCCTCGAATTTTTTGGCCCAGCGTAGCGCCGGGCTTTCGATGAAATGCCATGACAGCGATCCCGCAATGATGGCAAGCGCCAAGGCGATCAGGGTCAGCGTGGCCCAGTAGCCGGTGTCGGATATGCCGGCATATCCGTAGGTTGGCGCAAAGTCCTGACGCATCAGTTCGAGAATCAGGAAGTGCCAGATGTAGATGCCGAACGAGATTTTTGCGATGTAGACGACCGGCGGGCTCTCGGTGATTTTTGGCAGGTAACGGGCGTGCGGCAAGGCCAGGAGCGCCAGCACGATGCCGAGCTGAAAAAACGGAAAATCATAGGGCAGTCCGAGCCACCCGAATGATTCGGGTGC
>JAQGKB010000257.1 GCA_028290345.1 Hyphomicrobiales bacterium
AGCGGATTTCGGGCATTCTTGGCCCTTATGCGCCAGACGCGAACCGGCGAGCTACGAGATCAACGCGTCAAACTCCCAGTCGATCATTGCCGCGGCTGGACCAAGCCGAGCTCGACGGCTCAGTGGACGCGGGTCTCGTGCACTTGTCTTTGGGCGACCAGTCGCACCTCCTATCCGTGCGCCTCTGGGTTGCGGCCTACAGGCGGCACTGGCTGGCACAGCGATTTCTTCACATCGAAGGCTGAAGGCGAGTGGGCACTTGCACGGCCCAGCAGATTTCAAAGGACTATGGGGGCAACGGTAAAATCCATGACTGGCCCCACCAGCAGTGCAAGAAGTATTGCCGCAATCATGGCAATGAGAACCCAGTAGACCAGCGTCGACGTTTTCGACATTTTGCAACTCCTAGAACGACCAGTTTGCCGAAGGCTGGAGGGCTGAGTTGCTGGCAATTGCCGAGCGGCGATGGTTCGCGCCAGCCGCCTACGGGGCGCTAGAAGACCGCCAGATACTTCAGTAGCGAGATGATGCCGAGGACGATGACGATGATCTGGATGATTTGACGCGTCCGTGCCTCGACTGGTAGCCGCTGGACAAGCCAAAGAATGAGGACCACCACGAGGAAAGTAATCAGGATGCCAACTAGCGTTGTCGGTACCATTTGAAGGCTCCGTAAGACTTGCCGCTACTGCGGGAAGTGCCGTTTGCTGCCGCGCGAGAGTGGCGAGGTTATCAAATCGGCCCGCCCTGCTTGGCGGGCCGAAATCATGGTCACAACTGATCGACTGTCACTTGCCGATCCAGACAATCACGTGAGTGCGGTTGTCGACCAAGGCGGGCCGGCCATTGATGTACACCGAGGAATACGCCTTATCGTCCGGAATGGCCCCGAGGTGAGCGTCAGCCGACAGCTTGTAGCCGGGGCCAATATCGCCCTTCAGTTCGATCGGTGCCGACTTGTTCTTCGTCACATAGTCGACCGATCGCTGCGGAACCGCATAGCCCGGTGATAAAACAACCCTCCGGTCTTTCATGTCCACGATATAGGCGCGGCCATTGGCATAGATGTAGCCATGGTCGTGATCGCCATCCACCGGATAGATGTTCACGTCGGCATTGAGACTGGTGCCGACATCAAGAGGTCCGTCCAGGTAGACTGGCTCGACCGGATGTAGCGACACATAGTCTACAGTTGAGGCCGAGACGCCCGCTTCCGAGCCGATAAGCGATCCGGTAAAGCCGCCAATTATGGCTCCTACCGGTCCGCCGATAAAGAACCCCGCGGTTGCACCAGCAACGCCGCCTGTCGCCCCGCCGATAGCGGCACCTGCGTCTGCCTTGTTCTGTGCGAACGCTGGGCTCGCCGCGCTCAGTGCTAATGCAACTGCGCTCGCAACTAGTATTCTTTTCATTATATTTGACTTTCTGTTAGGAGATGACGATCCCCAGTTAGTCAAACGTACAATTCGTGAGATTGTTCCAAATTATTGCAGTTATTCGATTTTTTGACGTGAGAAAATCAAACGCTCAACGTGGCCGGAGTCCATGACATACTCGGACCCGTGGGCACCCGCATGTTGTTGTCCATCACGATGAACAAGCGCAACAGAACCGCGATCCGCGACTTGGGCATGGAGGGTAAGGGCAATACATAGCGCTGTGAAGTTCAGCAAATCAGCGTTGGTCTTAAAACAAACGAAAACATCTCTATTTTTTAGATGATTATTATCGCGCCAAATTGCAGATTTTCTATTTTGTCACTACGTAGTTTACCACGGGGACAAATGGCAGGTTCGTTTTGAGGATGGCTTCTATCCTTAGACAGCCAGGCGCTGGCAATCGAGGCTGCAATCGAAATTGCGAGTGTGTAGCAGGAACGGCAAGACAGCCCAGGTCAAGGTCCAGCAGTCCGACCTCAAATCCTTCATCGCGTCGACCTATGCACGGGTAGCGTAGGTCGCTGAAATAATCTCGATTGGTGACTGGAAAGATCGCGCGCTCCGCACGGTTTAACCGTCGTCAGATTGTTGTCTAAGGGACAAGCGATCCAATGAGCTTCAGTAGTGCGCTCTGACGCTCTCCGGCGACCTCAAGAAAGTCGCGGACCGAGAGTTCGGTATCACCTTCCTCACTCGGCAACGACGGGTTCGTCCCGCATCTTTGGACGATGAACACCCTGCCTCTGGTGTCATCCCGTACAAGGCAAAACCTGTCCTCTATCCCGTCACCGTGAGTGTGACGGTGAAACTCTCTCTCGAAGGTGGGCATGTTCAACTCCTGGTGCATTTAAGGGCGCGGTTCAGCGACCTCGCTGACAGCGCAGGACCTCATAAATTGCGCAGGATGTGACGCCCGGAGAGCATCGGGGCTCGCAACTGGCAAAGCCCGCTCAGACCAGTCTGCGAGAAGTAGTATACCCTTGGTGGCCGGATAGCGAATCCGATGGCGTGCTAGAACCAAGCGGGTGGACGGCCCAGAGCGTGGTTGATCACGTGCCGGGGACCTGCTCCTGCATATCCGCTGATCGCCGTGTAAACAACGAAGGCGCGGTGTTGCCAGCGCGCCTTCGCGAAATATCAGCTGATTTGTTGGACGTCAGCAGTCCATACCGCCGCCACCCATCTGGGGCGCGGCATCTTTCGGAACTTCGGCGATCATGGCTTCGGTGGTGATCAGCAGGCCGAGAACCTCGCGACGATGCGTCCCACCACCGGTCAAGACTGCGTTTGCACGCCCAAACTGTCCTGGCTTTCCTGGTCGGCGGCGTTCTTGGTGTGCTGCTCTATCGAGCGCTTGGGGGCGGACTTCTCATCGGCGCCGCTGTCCCGCTCGTCGTCATCTCATTTCCTGTAGTGCTGCAAGGTTCGAAAGGTTTAATGCGCGGCTGAGGCGAAGTCAGCGCCGATCACTTGGCCGCCGCGCAGGTCGCGAAGCCGGCCGACCTATTTGCGATCCTTCCGCTTCGTGCTGAGCGGCCACTGGCGAACTGCTTTTGGGTCAAATATGGACGCACCGTAGGATCGGGCAATCGGAAGTTGCCGGCTCGCCTTTACGAACGGAGTGAGCGAGGTTCACTCCGGCACGTCTTCGCCGCCGCGAAGCAACCTTTTGCCTTCGAGATCTGTTCCATTTTAAGGCCCGATCGCGTCCGGCCAGCTACCCCAGGAATCCAGTGAACAGGAAAGTGGGCCTCTGGTCCTCTGTCGCCGTCACCACAGCTGTGATCCTCTTTGGACTGCTGATGCTCGTCCGGCTCGACTACGGGGCCTATGCAATGAGCATGCTCATATCCTGGGCCTATCTGCTGTTAGCTTGCAGTTTTTCGGGGGTCGCCCGGGATAGTGAACGGGTGGCTGCACAAGCAGGTGTTGCCTTTGGCATTCTTTATGCTGGCTTTGTAACAAGCGTTTACTTCGTTCAATTGACGACGGTTTTGCACCAAGCCGCCTCGGCCGACATTCTCCAGCTCCTCACCTATCAGGAGCTGGGGAGCCTGATGTTCAACCTGGACCTGCTAGGCTATGGCCTGATGGCGATCTCTACGCTGTTTATCGGACTCACAGTCATCGGCGTCCGAAGGGTGGATCACTGGCTCAAGCTTCTTCTGATCCTCCACGGCGTTTTCGCCCCGATGTGCATCCTACTACCCATCTTGAATGTATTTGGGGCGATGCCCAAGGCAACCGGGGAGGCTACCGGCATAGCCGTGCTGCTCTTCTGGTGCGCGTATTTTACCCCTGTCGGGATCCTTTCAATTTATCACTTCCGAACGCGAGACGGCCTACCCGAGACGGCGCGGCCACCAAGCTCTTTCCCGCACACATAGGAGTTGCGATATGGCCGACGACAAAAACGATTCACGGAAGTCCTTCACCAGCCGGTGGGCATCGCGGTTCCTCGTACCAACTCGATGGAGATTGGAATGCTGTCACGCAGATCACTTCTCATACTCGGTGTGGCTGGGGCCGGAGAGGTAGTTGCCGGCGGCGGTGTCAGCCTCGCGTATGCATCGGCGATGGCAGGCGCCGAAGCGCGGATCTCCACCGGGAGCTCTACCATCCAGACGCGCTTTGGGACGCTGGAATATGCCGAGGCGGGCGCCGGGCGGGCATTGCTGATGATCCACGGAACTGGCGGGGGTTTCGACCAGGGGCTGGGCTTCTCCCGCCCGCTCACCGATCGATATCGGGTAATCGCCCCCTCGCGGTTTGGATATCTGCGCAGCGACTATCCGCACGATCCGAGCTCCGAAAATCAAGCGGATGCGATGATCGAACTGCTCGATCACCTTGGCATCGATAAGCTGCCCATAACTGGTGGTTCAGCTGGGGCACTACCCGCCATCGCATTCGCAATCCGCCACCCGGAGCGCTGCAGTGCGTTGATCGCCATTGTTCCTGCCTCCTATGTACCGGGCCGCCCCACCACGCCTGGCCCCACCGGCGTCCAGGGGTCGGCGATGACCGCCATGCTCAATTCCGATTTCCTGTTTTGGTCGGCGCTCAACACCGTTCCCGACCTTTTGATTGGAACCATGCTTGCTACGGACCCGGCACTCGTGAAGTTGGCGTCATCCGCCGAGCGAGAGCGTGTTCATAATATTCTGTGGGACATCCTTCCGGTAAGCCGACGCAGCCGCGGGCTGCTCAATGACGCCCGCCTGGCGAGCAATCCGGCACCCATGCAACTGGACCGCATCAGGGTACCAACGCTGGCAATCTCCCTTGAGGACGATCGCTTCGGCACTTACGAGGCCGCCCGTCATCTTGCCGCGAGCGTCGCGGGAGGCAAGCTCGTAACATATCCGACCGGTGGCCACCTCTGGGTCGGCCACGACGCTGAACTTTTCGACGAGGTCGATCGCTTCATCGCGGCGCTGTGAAAGAATAACATGAGGTGCAGTGCGTAGTTCGCTGGAACGGATCGTCCGGCATGATCAGCAACGACCGTCGGTTGTGTCCATGAAACAGGATGCAGAGCAGGCGCTGCCGGCGCAGCTGATCAGCGACTGTTGTCAGTTCCCATATGGCTCGGCCGACAAGCAACAAGCGTCAAGTGCTAGCGGGCCAAGCGTCGATGCGGCTCATTCACCCCTGCCGAAGCTGATGATCGTGCCCCGAAAGTAGACGAATTCTCCCTCCGGAAAGGCCCAGGCGACTTCTCCGTGGACTGGCACCCTATAGGGGCCGAATTGGGTATAATCCCGGAAGCGGCCGACCCAGCGCATAGGGACAGTCTTGCCGTTGAGGAGATAAGGGCGATCGTCGGCGTCGATCCCAACGATATCGCCGGTGGCGTCAAAAAGTTGCCGCACAGCGGCAAGCCCGCCTGCGGTCTCGCTGGACACTTCTACGGTCCGCTCGTCGATCTGTCGCCATTTGAGGGTTGAAGCGTTGAGAATGGCGTCAGGATTCCACGCCAGCTCGGAGAGGAAGCGCATCATCTCGCCCTTGTCGCTGTCAGGGCCGATTGCATTCACCAGTGGGATGGCTCCGGCAAGCCGTACGTTCAGGCGACCCTTGCCGCCTGCGTAACCATCAAAAACCCTAAACGGTACGACCAGCGCCATCGTCGCGGTCGCTTCCCACACAAAGCCCGGATCACGGGTACCAGAGAGTTGCGTCGCCTCCAGGACAAAGAACGGCCGGCCGGGACCAGTTGTCATTTCGTCGCGCTGGTGCGAGACGACGGTTGCGGGACCCCCGACTGTCGCCCCATTGCGCAACGCGAAGGCGCGCATGATCTCTGGAATGGCGCTCTGGTCGGGCGGCGTAGTGGTCTGCGCCGCGACCACCATCCGGCGCCACGTCTCTATCTCGGCCTTGAACTGGCTCGACAATGTAAGCTGTGCAGCGATTGCAACGAGTACAATCGCACTCAATCCGATCAATGCAAATGTCACCGCACGTTCCTTCGGTTGGGCGCCGCCGTGGGCCGTTGCCACACCTATGCCTCGATAATCACCTTGAGCGCGTGGGTGTCGGCGGCATGCCCGAACGTCTCATAAGCTGCGATGATGCCGTCGAGTTTGAAGCGATGAGTGATCAATTGTTTAACATCAAGCCTGCGGGCTTTTACGACGTTTAGGAGCATCGGGGTGCTTAAGGTATCGACCAGCCGCGTGGTGATGGTGATGTTGCGATCCCACAAATTCTCGAGGTGGAGATCGACCTTCACTCCATGGACCCCGACATTGGCTATAACGCCGCCGGGGGCGACGATCTTCTCGCAGAGTTCGAAGGTCATCGGGATGCCCACCGCCTCGATCGCAGTGTCGACGCCGCGACCGCCGGTCATGGCCATGACCGTTTCCGAGGCGTTGCCGCCGGTGCTGTTGATGACCGAGGTGGCGCCGAAGCGCTTGGCGACCTTGAGGCGATTGTCGTCGAGATCGATCATGATGATTTCGGCCGGCGCGTAGAACTGTGCAGTCAGCAGCGCGGCGAGCCCTATCGGCCCGGCACCAACGATGGCCACGGTGCCCCCCGGCGCAACCTTGCCATTGAGCACGCCGCATTCGAACCCGGTCGGAAGAATATCGCTGAGCATTACCAGCGCCTCTTCATCAGCGTCCTCGGGGATGGGGTAAAGGCTGGTGTCGGCGTGCGGGATCCGGACGAACTCGGCTTGGGTGCCATCGATCTTGTGGCCGAGGATCCAGCCGCCCGTGGTGCAGTGCGAGTACATCTGCTTGCGGCAGTAGACGCATTTGCCGCAGGAGCTGATGCACGAAATGAGCGCATGGTCTCCTGACTGGAACGCCGTAACCCCGGTCCCGACGCTTTCGATGATGCCAACGCCCTCGTGGCCGAGGATGCGGCCCGGCGTGCAGGTCGGGACGTCGCCTTCGAGAATATGCAGATCGGTGCCGCAGATCGTCGTTTTCGTGATCCGGACGATCGCGTCGGTCGATGCGGAAATCTCCGGCTTTGCGTGGTCTTGCAGCGCCTTGTTGCCGGAACCGAGATACACGAGGGCTTTCATCGCACTATCCTTTTTCGGTTGGGCTGGGTGCCACGATCCTAGTGCACACTTGCTGATGGACTGCGATAGTCAATGCTTCAATCCGCTGGGTTAGCCCCTTGATCGTCTCCGTGAGCTGGGTGTTCTGCTGGACCATCTCGACCAGCAGTTTCGTCTGCTTCGCCAATAATGCCTGCCGCTCATCGGCTGCGCCCGCGATGTCCTCGCGGTGTAGCGCGTCGGCTTCTGCGTGCACCTTGTCGCGATCGGCTTGACGAGTTTGCGCAAGCAGGATCAGCGGTGCTGCGTACGCAGCCTGCAAACTGAAAGCAAGGTTGAGCAGGATGAACGGGTAAAGGTCAAAGTGGGCCAAGCCGAAAACGTTGGCAAAGATCCAAACCGTCACGATGGCTGTTTGCCCGAGGAGAAATACTGGCGTTCCAAAAAAACGAGCAAACGCCTCGGCTTTCAGGGCAAACCAGTCATCGCCGAACACAGAACTCAGATGCGCATGTGGCATGTGAAAGCGAAAAAAATGGCGATCGTCTGTCATGCCATGCCCCTCCTTGGGAGCCCTCTCGCCGATATTGGCGGCTAGCGAGCATCTGACACCGTACGCTGCAACATGCCATCAGAAACGGCTCAGCTTACCCGCCGAGCACTTTGCCACCAAGGACGGTGTGAGCAAGCGCTAGGGTGGGCGAGACCGCGGTGCGTGATCGGGCGGAGCTGAAATGCCGGATGCTGCTTGAAACGCCCAAGTCTAGAGTTCAGCGCCGCCACCCTGGCCCTTCCCACACCGGTAGGGGCGGGGCTCTTTGTTTCCGAGCCAACTGGGATGTGAGCGCTAACGCGCCAAGTGGAAGAGCCCTGGGCAGCTGCGTGTGCAAGAAGTAAGACGAAGTAAGACGAAGTAACACGAAGTAACACGAAGTAAGACTCTGAGGGCGGTGGAATGGCGAACGTTCTTACTGTACGCCATCATGGCCCGCGTTGCAGGTGCTTGAAGCCAGCGTCGGTCACGTATGTGCGCGGTTCAGGTTGCTCGACGAGCCATCCCCTGGCTATAAGGCGCTCAAACGCAGCATTGATCGCGGCGTTGGCGTATCCCGCGTTTTTCAGTTGCACCTCCACAGCGTGTCGTGAAAAGTACATATTCGCAGGAATTACGTGCCCCGCTATGGCACTTAGCAGAGCTTTTTCCAAGCCGTCGTGCCTCTCCGGCGTATCAACATGCGGTTCCAGTTCGTCCTCCATCTGAGGCTCCTGTTTTTGACTGCTGCTTGGGGCCGTCGTGCGACGCTGTCGAACTACTTTGATGACCCTTCACAATGGTCATTGGATTTTAGAGACGAGTTGTCGGATCGCATTGATCCGGATCAACCCGCTGCGGGCAGGCCGTGCCTCCGCAACCGTCGCTGAGATGCTTGGAGCCCAGTCGCCGTGAAAGTCGCCGTATTTGCGAAGCTGGGATATTGCGCCGAATTGTGGTTAGGCCGCCCACAAAATAGATCACGATGTTGCACGACGCCGCGGCCCCTTACTCCTCGACAATTCCCATTGTGTAAATAGGCGGGGTCCCGATGCCGATCGGCGCGCTAAACCTTGATCTGCCTGATGGAGGAGGGGTCAATCCACTGCGCCTTTTACGACCACCAGCGGTCGCAAGGATGCGGGCCCCGTTGCCGGGGCCCGCACAGATTAGTCCGCCCGTTTCGGCTGAATCTTGGCGACCATGAACTTGAAGTTCGACCACCACCACCACGGGCCTTCGTAATAGTTCGTCGAGGACGGATAGTTTTTCCAGTAGGCTTCGTTGACGGGAACGAACATGGATGTGCCGAACATTTCAATCACGGGAAGACCACCGACCGACTGCTTCAAATTCAGTGCCGATCGGTTTGATCTGGGGATCGTTAGTCGGGATTGCGCG
>JAQGKB010000342.1 GCA_028290345.1 Hyphomicrobiales bacterium
GGCGGCACGGATCGCGGCTATGGCTGGCTAAACCGCATTCTGGGCTATGAACCGCTGGTGCGGTTCGCGCCCGAAGGCGGCAAGGTGGTGCCCAATATCGCGGAATCCTGGACCGCCAACGACAACAGCACCGAATTCACCTTCAAGCTGCGCAAGGGGATGAAGTGGAGCGACGGGGCCCCAGTCACCGCCGACGATATCATGTTCTGGTATCAGGACATGGCGCTCAACCCCGAGCTTTTCCCGGGCGGGCCCGGCGGCGCGATGGTCGTCAGCGGCAAGCCCGCGACACTGAGCAAGATCGACGACCTGACGGTGAAATTCACCTTCGCCGCGCCGTTCGGCCTGTTTCTGCAGCAATTGGCCTCGGGCAACAACCAGCCCCCGATCGCGCCAAAGCACTACGCCCAGCAGTTCCTACCCAAGTACAACAAGGACGGTGTGCCGGCACTGATGAAGAAGGAAGGCGTTTCGTCCTGGGTGGATCTGGTCACTCACAAGGTCGGTGGCCCCGTGGGAACCAACTTTGCGCAGTGGCTCAACCCGGACCTGCCCACGCTCAATGCGTGGACCGTCACAAAACCCTATGACGGCTCGAGTTCGCAGGTCGTCGCCACGCGAAATCCCTACTATTGGAAGGTCGATACGGCAGGCAACCAGTTGCCCTATCTCGACAGCGTCGCCTTTCCGATCGTCGGCGATCCTGAAGTGCTGAAGCTGATGGTGATGAACGGGCAGATCGATTTCGTCTATCGCCCGCAGAACTTTACCATTTCCGACAAGCCGACCTTCTTCGACAATCAGGCGGCGGGAAAATACCACTTCATCGACCTCAGCCCCGATGTCGGGGCGGCGCATGCGATGCACCTGAACCTCACCGTGCAGGACCCGGTGAAGCGCGCGCTCTTCGACGACAAGAATTTCCGCATCGCGCTGTCCTACGCGATCAACCGGCCTGAACTGATCGACATCATCTATGTCGGGCAGGGCGAGCCGTTTCAGGTGGCGCCGCGCCCGGAATCCGAGTTCTACGACGAAGCGTTTGCCAAGCAGTACACCGAGTTCAAGCCTGACGAAGCCAACAAGATGCTCGATGGGCTTGGCCTCACCCAGCGTGGCGGCGACGGCATCCGGCTGATGAGCAACGGCCAGCCGCTCTCGATCAAGATGGACGTGCGCACCGACACGACGCAGCAGATCGACAGCCTGCAACTGATCAAGGGCTACTGGAAGAATGTCGGCGTTGACCTGCAGGTCAACGTCATCGATAGCGCGCTCTATCGCGAACGGCAGGTTTCCAACCTCTACGAAGCGAGCTCCAACGTGGGGGCAGGCGGCCTCAACGAACTGCTCAATCCGCGCCTTTACGTGCCGATCAACGACAACGCGCTCTATGCCGTGCCGTGGTCGTACTGGTACAACAAGGACAAGCGCGGCATCGAGCCGGACGAAGCGACCAAGAAGCAGCTCGCCATCTACACCCAAGCTCTGGCCACTGCCGATCAGGCCAAGCAGGCGGAATTGTTCAAGCAGGTGCTGGCCATCGCCAAGGACGAATTCCGCAGCTTTGGCGTCTCATTGCTGACCGGCAGCTACGCCATCGCCAGCAACCGCATGGGCAACGTGCCGGCCAAGATGATCGACTCGGCCATCTATCCGACCCCGGCGCCGCTGAACCTTTCGACCTGGTACATCAAGGCCCAATAGCAAACATCGGCGCCACGGTCCTCGATCGCGGCGCCGCCCTAGGTTCTCGGGGACGGTGTGATGCTTGCATTTCTGATCAGACGCCTGGCCTACATGATCGTGACGCTGATCCTCGTCTCGATCCTGACCTTCGTCATCATCCAACTCCCGCCGGGCGATTATCTCAGCTCGATGGTGGCCGGGCTGACCGCGGAAGGGGTGCAGATCAACCAGGCTTTCGTCGATGGCATGCGCGAGCGCTACGGCCTGGGCGAACCGATCTACATCCAGTACTGGAAATGGATCTCCAACATCCTGCTCTACGGCGATTTCGGGCAATCGTTCGAGTGGAACCGGCCCGTCTCGACGCTGATCTACGAGCGCATGGGACTGACGCTGGTGCTGTCGATCTCGACGTTGCTGTTCATCTGGGCGATCGCCTTTCCCATCGGCATCTATTCGGCCATCCGCAGGAATTCGATCGGGGCGCACCTTGCGACCTTCGTTGGGTTCGTCGGCCTCGCCATCCCGAACTTCCTCATCGCGCTGGTCTTCATGTACCTCTCGTTCCGCTATCTCGGGCAATCGGTGGGTGGCCTGTTCTCGCCGGCCTACGAGAACGCCGCCTGGAGCCTGGGCAAGGTCGGCGACCTCTTCAGCCATCTCTGGATTCCGGTGATCGTGCTCGGCATGGCCGGTACGGCGAGCCTGATCCGCATCATGCGGGCCAATCTCCTCACCGAACTCAACAACCCCTATGTGGTGACCGCCCGTGCCATGGGGCATCCCGAACATGTGCTGCTGCTGAAATACCCGGTGCGCGTGGCGCTCAATCCGTTCGTCTCAACACTGGGCTGGGTGTTGCCGGGGCTGGTATCCGGCGCAACCATTACGGCAATCGTTCTCAACCTGCCGACCTCCGGGCCGATGCTGCTGCGCTCGCTGCTCACGCAGGACATGTACCTGGCCGGCAGCTTCATCCTGCTGCTGTCGACCCTCACGGTTATCGGCACGCTGATCTCCGACATTCTCCTCGCGTGGCTCGATCCGCGCATTCGTTACAGCTGAGGTCGCGTCATGACGGACCAGATCATCGTCGAAAGAGCCGCTTCCGTGCCGGCCGTCCAGGCGGAGCCCGAATACAAGGAGCAGGTCGCCGGCCAATGGCAACTGATCTGGTGGCGGTTCCGCCGCAACAAGGTGGCCCTGTTCGCTGGCGCAGTGGTGATCCTGATCTACCTCGTGGCGATCTTTGCCGAGTTCCTCGCGCCGTTTTCGGCGGACTACTACAATGGCCGCTACACCTACGCGCAACCCCAGCAACTGCATCTGTTCCAGACCGACGCCACGGGCTTCCACCTTGCTCCGCACGTCGATGGCTTCACCAGCAAGACCGATCCGGTGTCGTTCCGCCGCTCGTTCGTCGCCGATCCGACAAAAATCGTGCCGGTGGCGTTCTTCGCCAAGGGACAGCCCTACAACCTGTTCGGCCTGATCCCGATGGACATTCACCTTGTCGCGCCGGTCAATGCGAGCGATCCGATGTACCTGTTCGGTGCCGACCGGTTGGGCCGCGACGTTCTGAGCCGCACCATCCACGGCACCCGCGTCTCGATGTCGATCGGGCTGATCGGGGTGACGCTGAGCTTGATCCTCGGCATCATCCTCGGTGGCATTTCTGGCTTCATCGGCGGCGCGGTCGACAACCTGATCCAGCGGCTGATCGAGTTCCTGCACTCCATCCCCACCATTCCGCTGTGGATGGGGCTGGCCGCCGCCATCCCACAAAGCTGGTCGGCGCTGCAAGTCTATTTCGCCATCACCATCATCCTGTCGCTGATCGGCTGGACCGGCTTGGCCCGCGAGGTGCGCGGCAAGTTCATGGCGCTCAAGCACGAGGATTTCGTCATCGCCGCGCGGCTCGATGGGCTGGGCAACATCGCCATCATCCGCAAGCACCTGGTGCCCTCGTTCCTCAGCCACATCGTCGCCTCGGTGACGCTAGCCATTCCGGCGATGATCCTCGCAGAAACCTCGCTGAGCTTCATCGGCATCGGCCTGAAGCCGCCGGTGGTGAGCTGGGGCGTGCTGCTGCAGGAGGCGCAGAACATCCGTTCGGTCGCGACCGCGCCCTGGC
>JAQGKB010000004.1 GCA_028290345.1 Hyphomicrobiales bacterium
TCCGGCCAGCCTCGTTCTGCGGCATCGTCGGCTACAAACCCAGCCTTGGCCTGCTGCCGCGTACGGGTGTGCTCAAGCAATCCACTCTGCTCGATCAGCCCGGCCTGATGGCGCGGGACGTCGGCGACGTGGCGCTGATCGCGGACGCGCTGATCGGGCCGGATCCATCGGACGAACAAAGCATCGGGCACTCCGCGCCACGGCTTCTGGAAGCATTGGCTGGGGAATCCGCTCCGCCACGCTTTGCCTTTGTCCGCAGTCCCTATTGGGGCCGGGTCGATCCAGCCGCACAGGAGGCGCTCGAGGCGTTTGTTGCGGGGCTCGGCGGGGCCGTGGAGACCATCGACTTGCCGCGGGAATTCGACGAGGCGTCGGCAATCCACACCATTTTGATGAGTGCCGGGATCGCCGAAGCTTTCGCGCCTGACTATGTGCGCGCCAAGGAACTGCTGAGTGGCGTTATCACCAGCATCATCGAGCGGGGACAGAAAATCTCGGCAGTGGAATTCGTTGCCGCGCAGACTGCCCGTTCGGCACTGCGGCAGAATTTCATGAAGATCGCCGCCCCCTACACGGCGATCATCACGCCGGCGGCGCTCGGCATTGCGCCAAAATTCGAAGCTGGGACCGGCGATCCGATCATGTCGACGATATGGACATTGCTCGGCGCCCCGGCGCTGACCTTGCCGTTGCTCACCGGCGCCGAAGGCATGCCGCTCGGGGTACAACTTGTCGGCAATCTATATGCCGACGCGGAGCTGATCCGTGCCGCCGCCTGGCTCGAGCGCCAGTCGGGCCGAGCCTAGTACTAGAAGACCGGAGACCCTTTTTGCGTATTCTGCTCCTCAACCCCAACATGACCGTCGCGGTCACCGATCTCATGGCCGATGCCGGCCGAGCGGTGGCAGCGGCCGGGACCGAGATCGTGCCGGTTACCGCCAGCCGCGGCGTGCCGTACATTTCGACCCGGGCCGAGGCGCAGATCGGTGGGGTACTCGCGCTCGAAATGCTCGCCGAACATGATGGCCAGATCGATGCGGCGATCATCGCGGCGTTCGGTGACCCCGGTGTGCTCGGCGGACGCGAGCTGTTCGATTTTCCGGTGATCGGGGTTTCGGAGGCGGCAATGTTGACGGCCTGCATGCTCGGGCACCGCTTCGCCGTGGTGACGTTCTCGACCAGCCTTGTGGGCTGGTATCGCGATTGCGTCGAGCTTAACGGCATGGCGGGTCGCTGTGCCGGTATCCACGCGCTCGACCTTTCGTTTGCCGATGTAGCTGGCGACCAGGAGGGCAATGGCGACCTGCTGGTGGAACTGGCGGGGAAAGTGGTGCGCGACAGCGGCGCTGATTGCCTGATATTCGGCGGTGCGCCGCTGGCAGGTCTTGCGAGCCGGTCGCGCGACCGCATCCCGGTGCCGATCATCGACCCTGTGGCCGCTGCAGTGAAACAAGCTGAAGCGCTGGTTGCGCTGCGACCGCGCAAGGCGGTGACCGGGTCGTTCCAACGCCCGGGCGCCAAGGCCACAAGGGGCCTTGCAGGGCCGCTTGCCGCACGCATCGAACATCTGGATCGGGCTGTATCATGAGGTCACCGGGGAATGGCCGGGTGCTGCTCGGCGGGATCGCCTATGAAGTGATCCGCGATTGGGCGCCGCTGCCGGCACATGTTTCTGCAGCAAGGATCAGCACCGTCGCGGTCGATAGCGCCGATCGGCTCTACGTGCTGCGACGCGGCGACGAACCGCCGGTCGTGATCTATTCGCCGACCGGCGAATTCGTCGGCAGTTTTGGCGACGGGCTGATCTTCGATGCCCATGGCATCGCGATCGATGCGGAGGATCGCGTGTTCGTCGTCGATCGTGACGCGCATCAGGTGTTCTGCTTCTCGCCCGAGGGCAAAGTACTGTTCACGCTCGGAGACCGGCACCAGCCGCATTGGGAGGATCCGTTCAATCATCCGACCGATGTCGCGGTGGCTCCGGACGGCGAAATCTATGTTTCGGACGGTTATGGAAACGGCCGCGTGCACGTGTTCACCTTCGAGGGCAAGCATCGGCTGAGCTTCGGCAGTATCGGCCGTGGCGACGGGCAGTTCATGACCCCGCATGCGCTGCTGATCGACCGGCAGGGCAGGGTTGTGGTCGCGGATCGGGAAAACAACCGGGTCCAGCTCTTCGATCGCGATGGAAACTGGCTCGGCCAATATGACGGCTTCTGCCGGCCGATGGATTTGCTGGAGCGCGCGGACGGCGCACTGCTCGTCACCGACATCGTGCCGAGTGTTGGCGTTTTCGCGCCTGACGGCCAGCGCATCGGCCGCGGACGGCCTTCGCTCAACGGCGCGCATGGCATCGCCGGCGATAGCGCCGGGAACATCTATCTGGCCGAGATCGATCCCAACTCGATCACCCGGCTGCAGCCACTCTAGTCCATCCACGAAGCGAGGAAACAATGTCCTTCGATACGATAATCCGCGGCGGCACGGTGGTGACCGCTTCCGACACTTTCACCTGCGACGTGGGGATCTCCGGTGGCCGGATCATGGCGCTCGGGGCCGATCTCGGCTCAGCACCCGAGATCATCGACGCGACCGGTTTGCTAGTCATGCCGGGCGGCATCGACAGCCACGTGCATCTGGATCAGCCGGCGGCGCCGGGCGTCGTGCCCGCGGACAATTTCGAGACCGGCACGCGGTCGGCCGCCGTGGGTGGCAACACTACGGTCATGCCGTTCTGCCTGCAGGAGAAAGGCCAGAGCCTGCGCGAAGCGCTCTCGGCCTATCGGCAGAAAACCGAGGGCACCTGCTACACCGATGTGAGTTTGCACCTGATCCTCACCGATCCCACGCCGCAGGTGTTGGGCC
>JAQGKB010000011.1 GCA_028290345.1 Hyphomicrobiales bacterium
TGCCGCTCATGACAGCCAGCACCGAGCCGACCAGTTCCGGATCGAGCGCCGAGGTCGGCTCGTCGAATAGCATCAGCCGTGGCGAGATCGCCAGCGCCCGGGCGATGCCGACGCGCTGCTGCTGGCCTCCCGAAAGCCGGTGCGGCAGATGCTCCATGTGACTGCCCAGCCCGACCATGGTCAGCAGCCGCAGCGCGGTTTCGCGGGCCTTTGCTGGGTTCTCGCCATGCACTCGGATGGGCGCTTCCATGACGTTCTCGAGCGCAGTCAGATGATCGAAGAGATTGAAGTGTTGGAATACCATGCCGATGCGCGCCTTGGCGCGGGCCGAGGCCAGATTACGCGTCGGCTTCAGGGTCTGGTTGATCCGCTGGTAGCCGATATGCTTGCCGTCGACCAGGATCTCGCCGTTGTCGATTGATTCCAGATGGTTGACCATCCGCAGCAGCGTCGATTTGCCTGAGCCGCTGGGCCCCATGATCACCACCACCTCGCCGCGTTTCACCGTGAAATCCACGCCGCGCAGCACTTCGCGATCGCCATAGGACTTCCAGAGGTTGCGGCCGATGACGAAGGGCCGGTCGGTAGCGCCGTCGCCCTGTGAGCCGGCGGTGAGCGTGCCCAGCCACTCCCGGTCGAGTGCTACCCCGGTTGACGACATCGCGACCGGCACGACCGCCGGGTCGGCGGAAGGCGCAGGCGCCGAGCCGCCGAGGTTGAAGCCGAAGAGCCGCCTGCCGTCGCTTGGCCGTCGCTCCAGCTCGAAGTTGAAGCGCCGTTCGAGCAGCGCCTGCGCTCCCGCAATGGCGCTGGTCAGTACCAGGTAGATGATGCCGGCGGCGGCAAAGACGGTGAAGAACTTGAAATTCTGCCCGACGATCTGCTGCGCGCGGAAGGTCAACTCGTTGACGAAGATCACCGAGGCGATCGAGGTGCCCTTGACCATGGAGATGGTATCGTTAGCCATGCCGGGCAGGATGGCGCGCATGGCCTGCGGCAGGATGATGCGACGCAAGGTCACGAAGGGGCGCATGCCGAACGCTGAGGCGGCGATTGACTGGTTGCGATTGACCGAAAGAATGCCGCCGCGGATGATTTCGGCGCTGAACGCCGCTTCATTGAGGGCAAAGCCCACGACTGCGGTGGTAAAGGTATCGAACCTCAGCCCGACCAGCGGCAGCGCGTCATAGATGAAGACCAGTTGCAGCAATTGGGGCGTGCCGCGCACGAACCAGATGTAGATCCAGGCAATCCAGCGCACCGGAGCGATCGGGGAGAGCCGCATCAGTGCCAGCGCAAGGCCGAGGATGATGCCGCCGACCATCGCCACCGCCGCGATCTGGATGGCGGTCACCGCCCCCTGCAAGAGGAAAGGCTCGACCACGTAGCCGGCAAGTTCTTTCAGCCAATCGGGCATGCTGATCTCCGTATCTGCAGTCCGCGAGGCCGGAGCAAAACTCTGTCTCGCGGCTGCTGAAATCGACCGTGGCGAGTGTCGACTACTACTTGGTCAGGATTTCGGTCGGCAGCGCCTGCTTGTGATCGAAATTGTACTGAGCGTAGATCTTCTGCTCGGTGCCGTCAGCCTGCAGGATTTTGAGCGCATCGAAGATGGCCTGGCTCAGTTCCTTGTTGTTCTTCGCCACGCCCACGCCGACCTTGTAGTCGGTGAGGATGGAGAAGGCCAAATCGAAGGCCGTCGGATCGGCGGAGATGAAGTTGTTGACCAACCCGAGGTCGATCATCAGCATATCGGCGCGATCGTTCTTGACGAGGCGGGCGCCGGCCGGAATATCCGGGAACGTCACAACCTCGACGGCAGCCTTGCCGCCATCGGTGCACTTCTTCGAAAGATCGCGGAACACGGCTTCTTCAGTGCTGCCCAACCCTGCCGTGGCGCGGGTGCCGCAGACGTCATCGAGCGACGCGATCTTCTTGGGATTGCCCTTCTGCACCAGCCCGCCGGTCGCGGCGCGCAAGTAGACGACGAAATCGGCCTGCTGGGCGCGTTCTGGCGTGTAGTAAAGCGTGTCCCACATCACGTCGGCCTGTCCAGCGATCACCGCCGGCAGCAGGCCCGACCACGCACCAATCATGAAATCGACCGGTACCCCGATGCAGGCGAAGGTGGCCCGGGCCATGTCGTTGTCGAGGCCGATGAGCTTGTTGAAGTCCTTGGGGTCGCGCATGCTGTATGGCGGCGTCTCGCCATCCGTCGCGATCTTGATCGTCTTGCCGACGAGGCCTGGATATTTCGTCGCTAATTGCTCCGGATGACACTTCAGGTCCTGTGCCATCGCCGACTGGGCGGTGAGCGCTGCGGCAAGCCCCATCGCTGCAATGAGGACAGTTCGCCGTAAACCTTGGAAGATACGCATTTTTTCGACACCCCTGGTTTGTTGATTCCGACTCGAATGCTCTAGTCCGGGCGTGTTGGCGCCCTCATGGCCGGCAAAGCTTCAAGGCTTGTGGTGCCGGTGCCAATGCTCGGCGACATCGCGTCCGGTGCAGAACCAGACGCGGTCGTGCTTCTTCACGTGTTCGAGGAATTTGATCAGGCCGACCGCCTTGCCGGGCCGGCCGATCAGCCGGTCATGCAGCCCGATGCTCATCAGCTTTGGGCTCGTCTCGCCCTCGGCATACATCAGGTCGAACGTATCGATCATGTAGCGCGCAAAATCGTCCGCGCTGCCGAACCCCGTATTGCTGTCGAAGCGGTTATCGTTGGTTTCCAGCGAATAGGGCACGATCAGGTGTCGCTTGCCGTCGACCTCGACCCAGTACGGCAGTTCATCGTTGAGCGCGTCGCGGTCGTAGAGGAAGGTGCCGGCTTCGACGAGCAGCTTTCGCGTGTTGGCGCTCGGACGGCCGTTGAACCAGCCGGCAGGCGCGCTGCCGGTCATCTGCTTGATGCTCTCGATAGCACGGCGCACATGCTCGCGCTCCTCGAACTCGCCCATGTTGTGGTAGTCGATCCAGCGATAGCCGTGGCTGACGATCTCGTGGCCATCGGCGAGGAACGCCTTCACCGCTTCCGGCGTCTGTTCGAGCGCGCGAACGACGCCCAGGACGCTGATGCGGATGCCGTACTGCTTGAAGATGCGCAGTAGCCGCCAGACGCCGACGCGCGGCCCATATTCGAACACCGACTCCACGATCGGGCTGCGCACGCCGTAATACGCGGGAAAGCCAATATCGGTCAGCATGTCCTCGGACTGGTTGTCGCCCTCGAGCAAGGACCGCTCGCCGCCCGCCTCGAAATTGAGGTTGAAGTTGATGGCGATGCGGGCCTCGCCCGGCCAATGCGGATGCGGCGGGTTGGGGCCGTATCCATAATAGTCCCGCTTCGGCCCCAGATCGCGCGTCTGTGCCGCGCTGCTCGCCCCGCCCGTCATCAGTCCAGCTCCATTTCCTCGTGGGCTGAACCCTTCATATCGTCGGGTAGCCACGCTTTTCTCGTTGTCGTGATGCGAGACCCGGCGGAGGCATTTGCCTACGCTTTACCCACCGCCCTGCCTCTGCTCAGAAAGCTAGCAATGAATTCCAGGCTTGGCAAACCATTTGATTATTGGTTCTTTGGTGGTTCGTATCATGGCGTGAGCGGCCAGTTTGAAATCTGTGCATTCGTAGCGGCTGAGAGGTATTCCACTGCCGATTTTGCGCAAAGTCACTCGAAATTCCCAGGATGCAAGCCGGCAGCCGGCCGGAGACTAGCCAAAAATTCATCAGCACTTTCGGAGACCGGCTGGCGAGCACCCCCCAATGCTCTCAAATTGGTTTGGCTGAGACCCGCAATTGGGCATGGATGCGGAACCAATGTTGGCTTATGGTTCCAAAAATCTCAGCGGCTCCTGACGCGGCAAATCACCGATAGGCAAGCATGAAAGCGGAATCTCCCAAGCAAATGGCGCTGTCCGAACTGCGCCGGCGGCTCGACGCCGGCCAATACGACAATGTGAGGCTGCCGCCCGAACGCCAACTGGCCACAATGCTGGGTGTTGGACGTCGCGCCTTGCGCGAGGCCCTGGATCTCCTCGAGGAGGAAGGCCTGATCTGGCGGCGGCAGGGACATGGAACCTTCACCACCTCACAGCGCCTGGTCAGCGAGCCCGAAATCGCCCGGCTCGCCCACCGGGTCAATCCGATCGAGATCGTCGAGGCACGCCTGTCAATCGAGCCGATGCTGGTGCGGCGCTCCGCCATGCGGGCGTCCCAGGCCGAGATCGACGCCATCATCCGGCTCGCCGAGGCGGCTCGAACCGCCAAGGACCCCCGCACATACGAAGGCTTCGATATCGCCTTCCATCGCAAGATCGCCGACTGCGCCGGCAACGCGCTGTTCCTCGCCATGTTCGAGATGATCATCAGCGTGCGGGAAAAGGCGGACTGGAAACGCGTGCGCGAATACTACTTCGAGCACGACGGCGCGGAGAAATCTTATGCCGAACACGAGCTGATCATCGACGCAATCATCGATCGAGACCCGGCAAAAGCTGAAGCGGCGATGCGCGACCATCTCAGCAAGGTGGCCCTCGCCTTTCTCGGTGTCGATGGACTAACAATCGGGTTACAAGGCTAGCGCTGCCGGCTGAGCGTTGGTTACGGCGCTGATCAGTAACGGGGCGGACGTCCGTAGCGTCCAAAGATTGCGGAATTTTCCACGCCATGAGGTGCAGGCTGCGGAGCAGGTCCGCATGCCACGCCTAGCCCTCGGCAACTCACATCGCGGTCCATCCTCCATCGACGAACAGCAGGCTGCCGATCGCAAATGACGAATCGTCCGAGGCGAGAAACAGGGCGGCGCTTGCGACCTCCAGCCTTCGTCTTGCAGCACTGATGCGGTGCCTTCCTGACCACCAATCCAAACCATGTGGTGAAAAGCGGGTCGCCGGCTGCCTTCGCCAAGGTTCTAGTGCGGCGACAAAGGAGCTCCATCATGAATCTGATCTTTTCCGGAATGCCTTCCGATCTCGCCGCCGCGTATCGTGGCGGCGCGCCGGACGCCAATGGTCAGGCAGCCGAGCGTCGCGTTTCCGTTGGCACAGGCGTGCCATGCCGGCATTGCCTGCATGCGGTGGCGAAAGGTGACGCCTACCTGGTGCTCGCCTACCGGCCGTTCCCTGCGCCCCAGCCCTACGCGGAACTCGGACCGATATTCCTGCATGCCGAAGCCTGTCCGGCGTACACCCCCGATCAGGGTGTGCCGGAGCGCTTACGGTCCGGCGACGACGTGATTCTGCGGGGCTATGATGTCGACGACAGGATCGTCTATGGCAGCGGCGTTGTCGTTCCGCCCGAGGCGGTTGAGGTCGCGGC
>JAQGKB010000022.1 GCA_028290345.1 Hyphomicrobiales bacterium
CCATGGGTCTCGCAGTCAAGGACATCAAGCTCGATGTGCTGGACGCGGGCATGGTTGGCATGATCATGAAGAGTTCGGCGGCGGAGCAGGGCAAGGACGTCGCCCAGTTCCGTGTCGCAACTTCAGGCATGACGCAGGGTGCGATCCTCGCCATACTTGGTGCAACCGATGAAGCCAAGAAGCTCAGCGACGCAGTTGGCTCCTTCCTCAACGGCGCGAAGTCGCTCTCGATCGCCATTGCGGCGAAGGACCCGGCAGGCATTGGCATGGCAGATTTCATGGCGGTTCAGGCCGATCCGACAGCGCTCGTTGGCAAAGTCAGCATCGACGCATCCGCGAAATAACAAGCAATCAGCCGGCCGGCGGGGGAAGACCCGCCGGCCGGCTCAGGTGCCGCGCGGCTTGGCGCGGTTGGTAGCTTGCGCGTGCAGCGGATCTTCGGGCCAGAAATGGCGGGGATAGCGCCCCCTGAGGTCCTTGGCGACGTCCTTCCATGAACCGCGCCAGAAGCCGGGCAGGTCGCGCGTCGTCTGGATCGGCCGATGCGCCGGCGACAGCAACACCACAAGCAGCGGCACCTTGCCACCAGCAACACTCGGATGCCGATCGAGCCCGAAGAGTTCCTGCACGCGGATCTCGAGGGTCGGCCCGTTCTCGGCCTCATAGTCGATCGGCACCGACGAGCCGGACTGCGCGCTGAAATGCGACGGCAGCAGGCCGTCGATTTCGCTGCGCCTTTGCCAGGGCAGCAACGCCGCCAACGCCGTGCCGAGATCATCGGCCGTTATCGCGTCAAACTCGGTGCGTCCGGCGATATGCGGCACCAGCCAGGTCGCCTCGCCCGCCGAAAGCGCTTCATCGGACAGGTCCGGCCAGGCGTCCCCGAGCATCTTGCGCAAATATGTGGCCCGGGCGCGCAACGTCTTCTGTTCCTTCGTCCAAGGCAGGGCAGCGACCCCGATCTCGGCCACACCCGCTGCCAGCAGAATAGCCGCATGCGACATGTCGGCTACCGGAACGGAGGCTTCGCCGAGGCGGAGCGCACCCAGTTTCTTGAAGCGGCGGGCTCGCACGCTGCGGGCCGACCGATCGAAATTCAGCGTCGTCTCCTCAACGATGCTGCTGGCAAACAATTCTTCAATAGTCGCGCGATCGATCGTCGCGGCGCCGCGGATGCGCCCGTTCGCGGCGCTGCCGGTGATATCGGTGACCACGAGAAAAGCAGCGGAGGCCAAGGCGTCGGCTTCATCCAGGCTGGCCGCCCGGCCGTTGGCGAGGCGGAAGCGGCCACGGGCGCCGGCGCTCTGCGCCACCCGGTCGGGATAGGCGCGGGCCAGATGTCGGCCGACGTCAGGCCATGCGGATTGCGCACTTTTGCGTCCAGCCAATGCGGCCCAGCGGCGAGCCAAAGCACGGGCCTCGTCAGCACGCTTTCCACGCTCGGAAGCAAACCGCGAAAGACGGTGCGCCAGATCCGTCCCGTCACCCCCGAGACCGCGTTCGGTGATGAGCACGGCGATTTCCGCTGCGGTCAACGCGTCACCCTCAAGCGCTGCACGGTGCACCATATGCGCCAGTCGAGGATGCAGCGGCAATTGGGCCAGCGCTTTGCCCTCATCGGTGATTCCGCCGCGTGCGTCCAAGGCTTCCAGGCTCATCAGCAACGAAACCGCCTCGTTCCAGGCCGGCTTCGGCGGCGGATCCAGAAAGGCCAACTGACCCGGATCGGCAACGCCCCAGCTGGCGAGGTCCAGGGCTAAACCGGCTAGATCGGCTTCAAGCATTTCCGGGCGGTCGAATGGCTCGAGGCTGGAGTTCTGGCCCTCGTTCCACAGCCGGTAGCAGACGCCCGGTTCGGTCCGACCGGCGCGTCCGCGGCGCTGGTCCGCCCCCGCCCGCGATACCCGCCGGGTCTCGAGAGTCGAGAGCCCGGTTGCGGGCTCGTAGGCTGCAACGCGTCGCATGCCGCTATCGATGACAATCCGGATGCCCTCGATAGTAAGCGACGTTTCGGCAATCGAGGTGGCCAGGACCACCTTGCGCCGCCCCTCTGGTGCTGGCTGTACCGCAAGATCCTGCTCGGCGGGCGCGAGTTGCCCATAGAGCGGCGCAATGTCGATGTGAGCTGGCAGGCGCCCTGCAAGCCGCTCGGCTGTGCGATGAATTTCAGCTTGCCCAGGAAGGAACACCAGCGCCGATCCGGCTTGGGTTCGCAGAGCCTCGATCACCGTGGCGGCGACCTGCTCCTCAAGCCGCAGTGCCGGATCGCGGTCGACATAGCGGGTCTCGACATCGAACGCGCGGCCTTTGCTCTCGATCACCGGCGCATTGGCGAGCAGCTGCGCTATTCGCGCGCCGTCGATGGTCGCCGACATCACCAGGAGCCGAAGGTCGTCGCGCAGGGCAGTTGCATCGAGCGCGAGTGCCAGCCCAAGATCGCCGTCAAGGCTCCGCTCGTGAAACTCATCGAACAGCACAGCCGCAATGCCCGATAGTTCGGGGTCATCGAGGATCATCCGGGTGAACACTCCCTCGGTCACCACCTCGATCCGCGTGCGCTTCGAAACCTTTGCATCGAACCGAACGCGGTAGCCAACGGTTCCACCGACATCCTCACCCAGCATGAATGCCATCCGGCGTGCTGCGGCGCGCGCCGCCAGTCGTCGCGGTTCGAGCACGATTATCCGGCCGTCGCCTCGCCATGGCGCATCGAGCAGCGCGAGCGGAACGCGCGTCGTCTTGCCCGCGCCGGGCGGCGCAACCAATACCGCAAATGGCCCGGCGCTCAGCGCGGCCAATAGGTCGGGCAGGGCGTCTTCAATTGGCAGATGAGAGTGGATTGCGGGCATGTGCTGTCATGGCCAAATTCCGCGGCGGCCGCAAGCTCACGCGTTCCGGCCAGCTTCCGGTCGGAGCTATCCAAAATTTCACGTACGCTTTCAGACCAATAGTCCAAAGTCGCGCATCCAAATTTCGTGAGGTTCGTTTTCGAGCTGTACGCCCCACGACGTCTGACCAACTGACCCTCGCGCTCCTTGGCACGAGGGTTCCTTTTGCGGAGTAGCGTCCGCTACTGTACGGGGTCTTCGCTCGCCGCCCGGGCGCAAGCACGATACGCTGATTACTGAGCGTGAGCGTTTAGGCACATCCGATGGCGGCACAATCAAAAGTTAGAGTTCTGATCGTAGAAGACGAGCCTTTGATAGCCATGGCCACGGAAGATATGGTCTGTGAGCTCGGCTATGAGGTGACCGGGACTGCGTCGAGTGTTGAAGCAGCGTTAGTTGCCCTGCAGCGCAACCGCCCCGACGTCGCGCTGCTCGACCTCAAGCTGCGGACCGAAACAAGTCTCGCCGTGGCAAATCAATGCCGCCTCCTCGGTATTGGCATCGCCTTCACCACGGGCTATGCCGCCGCCGAATTGCCCGAGGCCTGCGGAGATGCACCGCTGTTGGCAAAGCCCTACACCGTTGCCGAACTTCGGAGCGTGCTGGAGTATGCCACCCGCATGTCGTCAGTTCCTTTGCATTGAGCGTGCATAGGGCGGGGCTTCGCCCCTAGCTAGCGGACGATATGGAGCGTGCTGGACGGGGCAACGACACGGCCTGCTCCGAGGATGCGTTCATACTCGCGTTCCGGTACACCATAAGCGCCGTCGGCCAAGGCAATCAGGCCGTCCCGATCGACAATGATGATTTCCGCGCGATTGGAGCGGATAAGCCCCTTACCCTCGAGAATATGGAGCGCCACCGTCACCCCGGGTCGCCTTGCGCCTAGCATCACCGCCAGGAACTCGTGAGTGAGACCAAACCGGTCACTGCCCATGCGGTCGTGCACCATGAGCAGCCATCGCGCCAGCCGCTCCTCGAGCTTGGATCGTCCATTGGCCAGGGCGGTCGCCGATACTTGAATGCCAAGCGCGCGGGCATAGAGAGTTATGATCGCCTGCATCGTGGCGCTTTGGGCAAGGGCGAGGCGGAAGTCGTCAGCTCCGATCCGGATGGCGGTGCCCTCAAGTTGCACGAACGTGTGGTGAGGACTTTGATCGTCACCCTGCGCGATAGCGCTGCCGGTCACGCCTTCCTTGCCGATGACGCCCACCTCGATATCCCGCCCGCGCAACATCTTGGCAACGATGGACGCAATTCCGCTCTCAATGAAGTATACGTGCTGGATGGGAAGGTCCGGCGCTTCGAGCGTATCGCGCGTCCGAAGCAGCACGCGCTCGAAGCGGGGCTCGACGAGCGCCATATCGCCGATGCTGAACGCCACGAGCAGCTGGTTGCGATAGACGGTGCGCTCGCTTGGCATGGCTCTCTCCCACCGGGCAAGAGCACATTATCTCTCTCTGCCGCTTGCGCCCGTAGCGATCTGCAAGCGATCTGACCAGGCTAGGCTTGTAACCCGACCGCAGCAACCGAATGTGCAAAATGAACCAAGACATTCAGCCGCACGCGGTCACAAGGCCGCGGCCGCTGCGGCCGCTGCGGCGGATGTCGGGCCGCCCTCAGGACCTGCCGTTATTCACAGCAAAGCCGGGAAGCCGGCTACTAAATGTGGACAAGATCGGTCGCTAGGTAATTTTTTTACAAATTCTAGTGACAGATGCGCGTAATCGTTGCAGACTACTGCAAGGGAATTAGTTTGGCAAAATCAATGTCACTGTTGGTACAGTTCGAAACGCCGAATGGCGATTTGCTTCACCGTGTGCTTGGCGCGGCGATGGCTGAACTGGCCAGACTACGGGGACGAACACTCACCAGTGAAGAACACGCTGCTTTACTTCAGCTCGTCAGAGCCAACCTCCTAGCTGCGGCCGAGGAAGGCGAACGTGATCCGGATCGTCTTCGCGCCTGCGCAATCGAAGGTATCCGCTTCGGCGGCGTGCTGCACTAATCATTCAGACTAGCCTTCTCCCATTGGCCTGGCGCCCGGCAAAGTTCAGGCGGGCTGCAAGTTGAAGAGATGTGCCGCGCGTTCGACGATATGTCGTCCGATGGGGATTGCGGCGGTCGCGGCCGGCGATGGCGCGTTGCAGACATGGATGGTCCGCGCCGTCTCCCGGATCACAAAATCATGTAGCATGGTGCCATCCGTCGATACGGCCTGAGCGCGAATGCCGGCGCGATGGGGTTTCAGATCTTCCAGCGTCAGTTCCGGGCAATAGCGCTGGCACAATTTCAGGTATCCCGATTTGTTCAGCGAGTTCCACATTTCGGCAATGCCGGATTGCAGATTGGCCTGGATCAAGCGCCGGAATCCTGAAAACCCGATCATCTCGCGCATGTCCCCGAGATTGATATCTGTCAGCCGAAGGCCGTTGCGCGCAAAGGCCAGCACGGCGTTTGGTCCTACCGTGACGTAGCCGCCGATCATGCGCGTCAGATGCACGCCGAGGAAGGGCAGGGCGGGGTCGGGGATCGGGTAGATGAGGTGTTTGACGATATCGTCCTTGTCGGTCGCGAGGCGAAAATACTCGCCGCGAAATGGGATGATCTGAAAATCGAGTGCCAAGCCGCAAAGCGCGGCCATGCGATCCGCCATCATCCCGGCACAGACGATGAGGTGCCTGGCGGTGAAGGTGCGGCCGCGCGCTCCGATTGTGACGCCGCCCGGCTCCTCGCGAATGGTGTCGACTTCCACGCCGGTTTGGACATCCTCACCGCGCTCCTTGACGACACTGGCCATGGCGCGGCTGACTTGACCATAGTCCACAATGCCGGTGGTCGGCGTAAACAGGGCGCCGAGCCCTCGAATGCGCGGCTCCCGCCGCTGCAGCTCCCTGGC
>JAQGKB010000089.1 GCA_028290345.1 Hyphomicrobiales bacterium
CAGACCGAGTTTGTGGAACAGCTGGTGCCAAATCCCCAGCCAGCACCCTCCCCCTTGCGGGGAGGGTTGGGGAGGGGGTGGGCAACACGCTCCAGCCCCTCATACCTCCGCAAACTCCAATATCACCTGGTCCACCGCCAGCACCGCGCCCTTGCTCACATGAACCTTGGCAATCCGTGACCGCTTCTCCGCCTTCAGCACGTTTTCCATCTTCATCGCCTCGACAATGGCCAGGGTCTGGCCGTCCTCGACGATATCACCTTCGATAACCTCGATGCGAACCACTTGTCCCGGCATCGGGCAGAGCAGGTATTGCGAGAGGTCCGGCGGCAGTTTCACCAGCATGTGTCGCAGCAGGTCGGCAACCTTGGGCAGCAGCACTTTCACGGTCAGATCGGCACCGCGGTGTCGGATGCGGAACCCGCCGGTAAGGCGCGACACCTTCAGCCGCAGTATATCGCCATCCACTCTGACGCGGGCGATGCTGTCGCCGGGCTCCCAGTGCATTTCGACCAGGGTCTTGCCACCATCACCCCGCGTCAGCCAGAATTCATTGTCCTTTTCGACGATATCGAACTGCCACCGTTGCGCACCAATCACCACCGCCCGCTCGTGCGAGGGATGGAACAACACCGCTGAGCCGGCATCGGCAAACCCCCGGCTTTCCGCCGTGTAGGCGGCGCAACAGGCAAAGGCTGCGATCTGGCCGAGGACCCGCTCATCCAGCGCAACGTCTGTGAAGCCTTGAGGAAATTCCTCCGCGATATAGCCCGTCGTCAGCCGTCCATCGCGAAACCGCTGCTGCTGCATCACCGCCGACAAGAACGGCAGATTGTGGCCGACGCCTTCGACCTCGAATTCATCGAGCGCCACCGCCATGGCATCGATCGCCTGCAGCCGGGTAGGCGCCCAGGTGCAGAGCTTGGCAATCATCGGATCGTAGAACGTAGATATCTCGCCGCCCTCGAACACCCCGGTATCGTTGCGCACCGCGAGTCCGGGACGTGTCTCCTCCGCCGGCGGGCGATACCGCGTCAGCCGCCCGACCGATGGCAGGAAATTGCGGTACGGGTCCTCGGCATAGAGCCGGCTCTCGATCGCCCAGCCATTGAGCTTGATCTCATCCTGAGCCAGCGCCAGCTTTTCGCCGGCAGCGACACGCAGCATCTGCTCGACGATGTCGATGCCGGTCACCAGTTCCGTCACCGGGTGCTCCACCTGCAGGCGGGTATTCATCTCAAGGAAATAAAAGTTCCGGGCCCCGTCGACGATGAATTCCACGGTCCCCGCGCTGGAGTAGCCAACTGCCTTTGCCAACGCGACTGCCTGCTCGCCCATACTCCGCCGGGTCGCCTCGTCGACGAACGGCGACGGCGCCTCCTCGATGACTTTCTGGTTGCGCCGCTGGATCGAACATTCGCGCTCGCCGAGATACAGCACCTTGCCGTGCGTATCGCCCAGCACCTGGATTTCGATGTGGCGCGGATCGGTGATGAATTTTTCGATGAAGATACGATCATCGCCGAACGAGGCCGCCGCTTCCGATTTCGATCGCTCGAAACCCTCGCGCGCCTCGGCCTCGTTCCAGGCGATGCGCATGCCCTTGCCGCCGCCGCCGGCGCTGGCCTTGATCATCACCGGGTAACCGACCTTGTCGGCAATCCTGGCCGCTTCCGCAGCGTCCTTGATCAGCCCCATGTGACCGGGCACCGTTGATACCCCGGCCTCCGCGGCGAGCTTTTTCGAGGCGATCTTGTCGCCCATCGCCGCCAGCGCCGAAGCGGGCGGGCCGATGAACACGATTCCTGCCTTGGCCAACGCCTCGGGTAAGGCCGGATTTTCCGATAGGAACCCGTAGCCCGGATGCACTGCTTCCGCCCCGGTCGCCTTACAAGCGGCGATGATCTTTTCGATCATCAGGTAGCTGTCCTTCGCTGGAGACCCGCCGATATGCACCGCCTCGTCGGCCATGCGGACGTGCAGCGCTTCCTTGTCCGCATCGGAGTAGACGGCCACCGTCTTGATGCCCATCCTCTTGGCTGTCTTGATGACCCGGCAGGCAATCTCACCGCGATTCGCGATAAGGATCTTGGAGAACATCTTTGTCATGCTTGCTGCTGCCGCTCCCCCGCGACGCTCAACCCGGCGATGTAACGCCCCTATTCTCAAGCCCTATTTGATCCCGTCGCAATTGCCAAATCGTTTCGGCGCAGCCTCGCGCAGCGACTATTGCACAACGTCCCGAACGGAGTAGCCGCCCGACACGGTTGCATTTTCCGCCAGTTTCCGTTTCAACGGCCATACCCGCTTGCGCTATGCTGAAGCGGCACCGACAACGCAGCTCAACCTGAGAACTTGAAAAGGAATTTCGCCATGGGCACAGAAATTAAGCGCCTCGATGTCGGCCCGCGCATGAGCCAGGCGGTCGTGCACAACGGCACGGTCTATATCGCCGGCCAGGTGGGCAATCCCGGCGACGATGTCGCCACCCAGACCAAGACCGCGCTGGCCACCATCGATCGCCTGCTCGGCGAAGCTGGCACCGACAAGTCGCGCCTGCTGTCGACGACGATCTGGCTTGCCGACATGGCCGATTTTCCGAAGATGAACGCGGTCTGGGATGCCTGGGTTGTTCCGGGCTCGACGCCCGCCCGCGCCACGGGCCAGGTGCAGCTTGCTGATCCGGCTTATCGTGTCGAGGTGATCGTCGTTGCCGCTTTGAACTAGAGGATTATCGCGATGGCGCTGATTTCGTACCTGACCACGGTGGAATTCGGGGCGGGCGTCGTGGCGACGCTCACCCAGCATATCGATCAGCTCGGGCTGAAGCGGCCGCTACTGATCAGCGATCACGGCCTGCAGGCGACCGGTATCGTCGATCGCGTGCGGGCACTTTGCCCTGAAGACAGCGCCGTGTTTCTCGACGTGCCATCCAACCCCACCGAGTCCGCGACGAAGGCAGCGCTTGCGGTCTATCGCGAGCGCGGCTGCGATAGCGTCGTCGCCTTGGGCGGTGGCTCGCCAATCGACCTGGCCAAGGGGGTCGCCCTGTTGGCCACACACGACGGTCCGCTCGAGAGCTTTGCCATGATCTATGGCGGGCTCTCGCGCATCACCGCAGCCGTCGCCCCAATGATCGCAATTCCGACAACGGCCGGCACGGGCGCCGAGGTTGGTCGCGCCGCCCTGATCACGCTCGACGATGGCCGCAAGCTCGGTTTCATCAGCCAGCACCTGATTCCCAAGCGCGCTATCTGCGATCCGGAGCTGACGCTTGGACTACCGCCCAAGCTGACCGCCGCGACCGGCCTCGATGCACTCTCGCATTGCATCGAGACCTTCTTCTCGCCGCGCTTCAATCCACCCGCCGAGGCCATCGCCCTCGATGGCGCCGGCCGCATCTGGCGCAACCTCGAACGCGCCTTTGTCGATGGCAAGAACATCGAAGCCCGGACCGAGTTGATGATGGGCTCGCTCGAAGGCGGTCTTACCTTCCAGAAGGGGCTCGGCGCCGTTCACGCACTGTCGCATGCGCTTGGCGGCTTGAAGGAACCGAACCTGCACCACGGCACGCTCAACGCCATCCTGATGCCGCCGGTAGTGCGCTTCAACGCCAGCGCGGTCGGGGACAAGATCGACCGGCTGAAGCAGGCCATGGGCCTTGCAGCCGGCTCTGATCTCGCCGACGAACTCGATGCCCTGAACCGTCGCGTCGGTATCCCCCAAGGCCTACGGACGCTCGGCGTGCCCGAGTCGGTGCTGGACTGGATCGTCGAGCGCGCACTCGCCGATCATAGCCACGCCACCAACCCCCGCCCGCCCAGTGCGGACGATTATCGCACATTGCTCGAACAAGTGATGGTCTGAGGGCGCTCCTCGCCTTTCCCAGCGTCAAGTTTTGCTCCGTTCAGCGGAGCAAGACCTACGTATTTGACGCAATATTAACGGAACGAGCCAATACTTCCGTCTGAACGCGCCCCTGCCTTTTTCGGCGTCAGTAGGAGACATTCTTTGAAAACTCCGACAGAGAGCTTCGCTCCCACAGACGCCAAAGCCTTGCCGGCGAAAGTGAAATCGGCTGCCACGGTCGGCCTGTCGCAAGGCCACGCAGCCATCGCCAGAGATTGGAGTGAATTCTGATGCATACCACCGCCATTCAGCCGCCCAGTGGGGTTACCGCGCAAGCCGTGGCCTCCAATGTTGCCAACCAGTTCGTGACTTTCACCTGCGCGAACCGGGCCTTCGGCATCGAAATCATGTCGGTCCGCGAAATCCGCAGTTGGACGCCGACCACCGAGCTCCCCGGCCAGCCGTTTGGC
>JAQGKB010000092.1 GCA_028290345.1 Hyphomicrobiales bacterium
ACAAGACGCTCGAGGCGCATTCACCCGGCTACGCTGTGGTCGACCTGAAGCTTGCCGGGGCCTCGGGGCTGGTGTGCGTAGACAAGCTCCATACCCACGATCCGGCGATGCTCATCGTGGTTCTGACCGGCTTCGCCAGCATCGCCACTGCCGTCGAGGCGATCAAGCTCGGCGCCTGCCATTATCTCACGAAGCCATCCAATACCGATGATATCGAGGAGGCGTTCGGCAAGGCCACCGGCGATGCCAATGTGGCGCTCACCCGGCGGCCGACCTCCTACAAGACCCTGGAGTGGGAGCGCATCCACGAGGTGCTGGTGGAGACCGACTTCAACATCTCCGCCGCCGCGCGGCGGCTCGGCATGCATCGGCGGACACTGGCGCGCAAGCTCGAAAAGCGACCGGTGAAGTAACCGCTGCCCGTCAGCCGGATTTAGCCCGCTGCAGGTATTGGTGCACGAAGGCGATGGCCATGCTGCCCTCGCCAACCGCCGAGGCGACGCGCTTGACCGGGCTAAGACGCACATCGCCGCAGGCAAATATCCCGGGAACGCTGGTTTCGAGAAGGTAAGGGTCGCGGCTTTCCGACCAGCGCCCGGTCTTGACCACATCCGTGCCGGTCAGGACGTAGCCGCGGTCGTCGCGCGCGATCTCGGATGGTAGCCATTCGGTCTCCGCGTCGGCACCAATGAAGACGAAAAGGCCTCCGCAATCCACGCGGCGCACATCGCCGCTGGCGCGATCAAGGAGATCGATGGCTGTCAGGTGATCGTCGCCATGCGTGCTCTGTACCTCGGATCGCAGGGCGACCTGAATATTGGATTTGGTGCGGATCTGGTCGACCAGGTACTGCGACATGCCCTTTTCCAGCGAGTCGCCGCGGACCACCAGGGTGACCGTGCGGGCATGGTTGGCAAAGAACATGGCCGCCTGGCCGGCGGAGTTGCCGGCGCCGATCAGGTGGATATCAAGTCCCTGGGTGGTTCCGGCCTCGCTGCGCGCGGCGCCGTAGTAGATGCCCTTGCCGATCAGGCGATCGAAGCCGTCGATTGCGACGCGGCGCCAACTCACGCCGGTGGCAAGGATGATGGTCCGCGCCGTGAGCACTTCATCGCCGTCCAGGGTTATCGTGCGAGCCTGCGGGTCGAGACGGAGAATGCGGCGGGTAATGAGGACCTCGGCACCGAGGCGCCTCGCCTGCCGAAGCGCCCGGCTCGCGAGCTCGTCGCCGGAGATACCATTGGGAAACCCGAGGTAGTTCTCGATCCGCGACGACGTCCCGGCCTGACCGCCGGGCGCCTCGCGCTCGATCACGATGGTCTTCAACCCTTCCGAGGAGCCGTAGACGGCGGCGGCGAGCCCCGCCGGCCCGCCGCCGATAACGATGGTGTCGTAATCATGGGCATGCGGGGTGGTCTGCAGGCCGAGCCAATGCGCGAGTTCGCGGGCGCGGGGCCGCACCAGCGTGGGCCCCTCCGCCAGTTGCAGCGCCGGAAGATCGGCTTCGTCGGGCAGCGATCCGCGCCAGCGCCTGCTCAGTTCCGGCATGTCTGGGGTCATGGCGTCGAAGATGATCTGATTGCTGGCCAGGAACCGGCGCAATTCAAGGCAGTTCGGGTCCCAGCGCTGGCCGACCATCGTCACCTGCACCTTGCGCGGCTCGGCGGCGATCCCTTGCAGGCCACCGATACGCTCGCGCGCGAGGTCGCCGACTTTCTTCACCACGTCCGGCGACGCGCCGGCGATGGCGTAGTATTGCCGCGCGTTTATGCGCATGACGCGCGAAGGCTCGGAGGCGCGGCCACTGCCCTGAAACGGCGTGCCGTAAACTAGCGGCACCTCGCCCAGAATCTTGCCCGGCTGCCGCTCGCCGATCTTGCGCTCGATGCCGTCGACGAATTTGGTCACTTCCAGTTTGCCCGAAACGACCGCGAACAACGCAGGTTCGTCGCCCTCGTGAACGATGTATTCTCCGGTCCCGACGTGGATGTCGGCGGCGGCTCGGGCGAGGTCCTCGAGCAGCGCCTGCTCAAGGGTGGAGAACACAGGGATGGCGGCAAGTTCGTCAATCGTCAGCATGGTCGGCTCCTGCTACGGGGACGTAAGGCCGAGATTCACTGAGTATTGGCAATAGGGCGGTGGACGGTGTCCGGCTGTGCAAGCGGCAGTCAGGCCGTCTCAACTATGCCCTCTCCGGACGAGAATGGCGACGACGATTGTGCGGAAAAACGCAAACAGCCACCCCGGTGCGGGATGGCTGGGATCGCTCGGTGTTATCGCTGCTAGTGCTGGACGAGGGTTCGTCCAGTCAAGGTGACAAGGTGGGCTCCGTCGGCGACATCGAGCCAACCCTTTGCTTGCAGGCGGTGAGCAATATCACGGCTCGGTCGAAACCCGGGATCACGGCAGAGACGAGAAAGAGCCTCGATTTCCGAGGGATCGGGGCCTTCCAGGACGGCATCACGGACATTCACGATTAAAGACCTCCAACATAGCGCCCGTTGCAAACGCCGACGGCGCGCTTGGGTTCCATGATCCTCGCCGAGGCGACCGTTACTGCCCGGCAGGTGCTGGCGCCGGTGTCGCTGGGGCCGGTGTTGCGGGGGCCGGTGTTGCGGGAGCTGGCGTTGCCGGGGCCGGCGTGGTTGTCGCCGGAGCAGCTGGGACGACGCTGGGCGCGGAGCCTCGGTTGTTGAAGACGATGAAGGCAAGCACAACGATAACAACAACGACGATGCCGATTATCCATGTCCGATTCATCAATTTCCTCCCTGAGGGTTGAGTACACGAGCTAAACCTTTGAACCTGGAAAAGGCTCCCTTACCCGTTTACCGCCGAACCGGCTGCGCCGAGCGATCCACAGTTCCGGCGCAGCCTAGACCGCGATGACGGCCTTGATCAGTCCCGATTTGGCCGTCGCCCAGCGCGGCAGGTCCTCGACTGCCTTGGACAGATCGGTAACATGGGTGACTAGTGCGTCGATGGGGACCACCCCCTTTGCGATCGATGCGGCGACGTGGTCGAAATCCTGCTTGGTGGCGTTGCGGCTCCCGATCAGCATCATTTCGCGCCGGTGGAATGCGGGGTCGGAGAAGGTGATGTCGTCGCGGACCACGCTCACCAGCACCAGCGCCCCGCCCTGCGCGACATGCGCGAAGGCCGACTGCATGGATTGCGCGTTCCCCGTGGCATCGAACACCACGTCGAACCCCTCGCCCTCAGTCAACGCGGCGATCTCGGCGGCAAGCTTCGGGCCGGTGCCCAACGTGGAGGCAAAGCCGAGCTTGTCGCTGGCGAACGCCAGGCGCTCAGCGCTGGCGTCGAGCAGGCTCACTTCATGCCCGGCGATGCGTGAAAACAGGGCCGTGCCGATGCCGATCGGTCCGGCACCAATCACCAGCGCACGCGCTCCGCTTGGCGCCATGGAGCGGCGCACAGCATGGGCGCCAATCGCCAGAAATTCGATGGTGGCGGCGTCGCGTAACGAAAGATCGGTGGCCGCGTAGAGATTGCCGGCCGGCACCAGGATGCGCTCGGCCATGGCGCCATCCCGGTGCACGCCCAGCACCTGGATCTTGGCGCAGCAATTCGGTTTGCCGTTGCGGCAGGCAATGCAGGTGCCACACGAGAGGTAAGGGTTGACGATCACCGGCGCACCGACCGCGAGCGCCACGCCCTCCCCGGCTTGAAGCACCGTACCCGAGAACTCGTGGCCCATGACGCGCGGGTATTCGAGGAAGGGGTGCTTGCCTTCGTAGATGTGATAGTCGGTGCCGCAAATCCCAACATGGGAGACCTTCAGCAGCACCCAGCCCGGCCCCGGCGCCGCCGGCTCCGGCAGATCATCCACCAGCCGGAGGTCGCCCGGCGCGACGCACACAATACCCTTCATTGCAGTCAATCCTTGTCGATTTTTAGCTCGTGGCGGCGCCAAACCGAGCGCCGCCTCCTTCATTTGTTACGGCGCCGCAGCTGATCGAAGAAGACGATCAGGATGATCAGCAGGCCGGTGATGATGCGCTGCCAGAACGAGTTCACGTTCAGCAGATTGGCGCCATTGTTGATGGTGGCAAGAATGAAGGCGCCGATCAGCGGCCCATGCACCGAGCCCACGGCGCCGAAAAGGCTGGTGCCGCCGATGACCGTCGAGGCAATCGCCTGCAACTCCCAGCCATCGGCCTGGGTGGCATTGCCGATGCCGATGCGGGTGGCGAGCAGCACGCCCACGAACGCCGCGAAGACCGCCGAGAGCGAATAGGCGACGTAGATGATGAACTGCACCCGCACGCCGGAAAGCCGCGCCGATTCCGCGTTCGATCCGACGGCGAAAAGGTACCGCCCCCAACGCGTGTGACTCAGGAAAATGTATGCCGGGATCGCGACCACGATCACCATCCAGAAGAGACTGGGAATGCCGAGGAACTCGAGCGTGGCGAAATCGGTGAATTCCTTGCTGGTGATGTTGATGGTCGCGCCATTGGTCATCAGAAGGCCGAGACCCCGCAGCGAGGTGAGCGTCGCCAGCGTGATGATGAACGGCGGCAGGCCCATGCGGGTGATGCCAAAACCGTGGAAGATGCCGATGGCAAGCCCCACCAGCAGGGTCATGATGATTGCAAGCCATACCGGCACGCCGGCCTGGATCAGCATCGCAATGACCACGGTCGAGAACCCGGCGACGGCGCCGACCGAGAGGTCGATGCCCGCGGTGATGACGACGAAGGTCTGCCCCAGCGCCAGGATCGCGATCATCGAGCCTTGCCGCAGCAAGTTGGGGATGTTGCGCGAGGTGAGGAAATTCGGCGTGGCGAAGGTCAGGATGGCCCAGAGCAGCACCAACAGCGCCAGAAGCGTCAGCGCGAACAGAAAACTGTAGTTGCGCCGCGCGGCCACGGCCCGTTTCGACGCCACCTCGGTGGTAGTGGTCATGATCTCGCTCCCTCAGACGCCGATGGCTTCAGCCAATACTTCTTCGTGCGTCGCTTCATGAAATGCGTTGCTGCCGGTCAAATGGCCGGTGCGGAATACGTGCAGCGTATCGGCCAATTCATAGACTTCCGGCAGATAGGACGAGATCAGGATGATGCCTGCCCCGTTCTTCAGCAGGTCTGCCATCAGCCGGTAGATTTCCGCCTTTGTTCCGACGTCGACCCCGACGGTTGGTTCGTCGAAGATGAAAAGATCAGCGCCGTGGTTGAGCCACTTGCCGATGACGATCTTCTGCTGGTTGCCGCCAGACATCGAGGAGGCAAGGCTGCGCCGGCTCGGTGTCTTGATGCCGAGATCCTTGATCTGCTTGTCGGCGCGCTGGGCCTCTTCGCGGCCGGAAATAGTCAGGCCGTGTGTCAGCTTGTCGTAAATCGGCAAATTAATATTGAGGCCAATCGGCAGATTGAGATTGAGCCCCTGGTCGCGACGGCTTTCAGGGGCCAGCGCGATGCCGAGGCGAATGGCCTGGCGCTCGTTGCGGATATCGACCGGCTGCCCCTTCCAGAGGATCTGGCCGGAAGTCCTGGGGTTGCGGCCGAAAATGCTGAGAGCGAATTCGCTGCGTCCGGCGCCGATCAGACCATAGAATCCAACGATTTCGCCGCGGCGCACGCTGATCGAGACGTCTTCAAAGCCCTTGCCGGAGAGGCCCCTAGTCTCCAGGAGGGTTTCGCCAAATGGCACTTTTTCCTTGTGGTAGATCTGCTCGATCGAGCGGTTGATCATCATGGCGACGAGTTCAGTGTCGTTGGTTTCCGCGATGTTGCGCGTGCCCACCAGCGTGCCGTCGCGCAGGACCGACACCCGGTCGGCAAGCTCGAACACCTCCTCCATGCGGTGGCTGATGTAGACGATGGTGACGCCATCGTCGCGCAAGCGCCGGATCAGCGCAAACAGCTGCGCCGCTTCCTGACGGGTGAGATAGGCGGTCGGCTCATCGAAGATCAGAAACTTCGTGCCACGCAGCGAGGCGCGGGCGGTGGCGACGAGCTGTTGCTGGCCGATGGTGAGGCTGCCTAGCATAGCCCCGGCCGGCAGGCTGAACCCCATCCCATCGAGAATGCGCTGGGCTTCGCGCGTCATTTCGCGCTTCTGCAGCAGCCCGAACCTGACCTTCTCGTCGCCGAGAAAGATGTTCGCAGCGACAGACAGATGCCGGCACAGCACGACTTCCTGATGCACGGCGTTGATGCCGTGATCGATCGCCTCCTGCGGCGTATCGAGGGCCACGATGCTGCCGTTCCAGACGATGTCCCCGCCGGTGCGGCGAATGACGCCGGTCAGCAGTTTGATCAGCGTGGATTTTCCGGCGCCGTTTTCGCCGACGATGGCGTGGATCTCGCCGCGCCGAAACGCCAGGGTGGCGGGCTTGAGGGCCTGCACCGGCCCGTAGTGCTTCTGCAGATTGCGCAGTTCGAGAATGGTGTCGCCGGTTTCGGCGGCAGGCGTGGCCGCGCCAGCAGCGGTGGCGTCGCTCATGGTCTTCCTTCCGCTAGGTGGCCGCTCGGCACCAAAAATGGGGCCGCGTCCGGTCAAAGTGTCCGGGCGCGGCCTCGGATGATTACTTCACCTTCGGATTGAGCAGCGCCACATTGCGCTCGCTGCCCATGTTGGCCTTGGTGATGAGGTTGGCGCCGGTATCGACGTTGGCCTCGACCTTTTCCTTCTTGGATGCCGCGAGCGCGGTTTTCACGCCATCATAGCCCATGCGGTAGGGATCCTGCACGACCAGCGCCGAAATGGTGCCGTCCTTGAGGAAACCGACCAGCTTGTCGTCATTGTCGAAGCCGATGAGCGCGACCTTGCCCGCCACCTTGTTTTCGGCAATCGCCTGCCCCGCGCCCTGCGCCATGATCAGGTTCGAGGCGAAGATGCCAACGAGCTTCGGATTGGCGGTCAGCAAGTCGGTGGTGATGTTGAGGCCGGTGGTCGCCTGGCCATCGGCCACCTTGTCGGCCACGAGGTGCAGGTCCGGGTACTTCTTGGCCAGCTGTTCCTTGAAGCCAGCAGCGCGCTGATCGAGCGAACCTACGCCCGGCAGAGCCGTGATCAGGGCAACGTCACCGGCAACCTTGCCGGTATTGGCCTTGATTGCATCGGCAAGACCGTCGGCAGCAACCCGGCCGCCCTGAGTGTTGTCGGTGGTGAGGAACGAGGTGAACGCCTTCGAGTCGGCGGCAGAGTCGATGCCGATGATCGGCACGGACTTGGCCGCGGTATCGATCGGGGCGCCCAGCGCCTTGAATTCGGTCGGCGCGATGACGACGGCGGCGGGCTTGCCCGCAACGGCGTTCTCGAGGATCGAGATCTGGCCGTTGATGTCGGCTTCCGACTGGGCGCCCAGTTCGGGAACATTGACGCCGAGGTCCTTGCCGGCCTGGCGCGCGCCGGCCAGGACGATCTGCCAATAGAACGAAGTCGTGTCCTTGACGATGACCGGAATGGTGACGTCCGCCGCGTAAGTCGGCAGCGAAGCGAACATTCCGGCGGCGAAAACGGCGCCAATGATACCCACGGCCGCGCGGCGGCCGAGTGCTTTAGTGGATTGCATTCTCATCTCCCAATGAGGCGTCCGGTTTGCGGATTTTGTTCTCTATGCAGAGGACGCCCTGAACTGATTGTTATGGATAAAGGACACGAATGGCAAGGGGCGATGTGATCGCCCATGTCATCTGGACCTTGCCGTACCGGCCTAGTTCAAACTTCCCAAGACTACGCCCATGCCAAAAGACTTCACCGACCGATTGGCCTTGACTTGCCTGCCACCGCCCTCGCAATATGTCTTCTATCGTCAATAAACATTTGCACGCGACCACGATCCGGGTTTCGGGCGCAAGGGCTGGATGTCCAAGCAGAATACCCTTTTCAAGGATGCTTACAATCGCTCGCTCATTCAACTCGGCGGCACGCAAACCTTGCCCTCGGAGCCGGAAATGGCCGCCTCGCTGCAGGTGAGCCGCACCACGGTGCGCGCCATCCTGCAACGACTGGCAGACGAGGGGCTGATCGCCTGGGACAAGCGCAGCAAGATCGTGCTGCGCGCGCCGCTAGCCGATGACTACTTCCCCTCGGCCGAGACCCATTCCACCCATGACGTGGTGGAGCGCGGCTTCATGAAGCGGCTGATGGGCGCGGACGTCGGCAGCCAGATCAACGAATTGGAGCTGGCGCGCGAACTCGGCGTCGGGACCTCCAGCGTGCGGGAATTCCTGATCCGCTTCTCCCGCTTCGGCCTCATTGAAAAGCGCCCGAACAGCCATTGGGTGATCAAGGGCTTTACCCGCGGATTCGCTCTCGAACTGGCCGACATTCGAGAAATGTTCGAGGTTCGGTCAGCGCTGGCTTTCGTGCAACTGCCCAAGACGGAGACGATCTGGACCGGGCTCGACAAGATCGAGGTGGAGCATCGCGCGCTCAAGGCCAGCATCGACAGCGATTACGGCCAGTTCTCCGAACTGGACGAGCGCTTCCACCGGCTGATCCACGGCTCCACCGACAATCGTTTCATCATCGAGTTCTACGACATCATCGCCATGGTGTTTCACTACCATTTCCAGTGGAACAAGAAGGATGAGAAGAAGCGCAATGCCGCCGCGATCGACGAGCACCTGGCCTATATCACGGCCTTGAAATCGGGCGATTCCATCGAAGCCGAACTGACATGCCGGCGGCACCTGCGGTCTGCCCGCGCTACCCTGATGGCTTCGACACCTGCGACTTGATCCACAGCTTGTTCGTTCAGGCCCATCCCCGCAGCCTGTAGTAGGCGGTGCCGATGAGTTCGCGCAGCGCCTCGCTGGTGTGCACGAGAGCGCCCGGATCGGGCAGCCAATCGAGCGGCAGCCAATCGACGGTTCCGGCATCGATGATGTCGGTAGCGGATGCGGTCACGTCGAGGCCGGCGTGACGGAACACCGCCATGGAACGCGGCATATGGGTACCCGACGTGACGAGCAGCGCCGTCGCGAAGTGCTGCTGCTGCATCAGCGTAGCGGAAAAGGCGGCGTTCTCGTTGGTGTCACGGGAATTGGGCTCCATCAGGATGGCCTCGCTTGGCACGCCGAAGCGCATGAGCACGTCGCGCATGTCCTGAGCCTCGGAATGATCGCTGCCCGGATGCCGCCAATTGCCGCCCGAGGCGATGATGAACTTGGACTTGCCGGCTTTGTAGAGATCGGCTGCATGCATCAGGCGGTCGGCGTGCTCGTTGAGATCGGGGTCCTGCCGCGGCGGCAGCGCCCCGGCCGTCGCGCCGCCCAGCAACACAATGACATCGGCAGTGGGGCTGGCGACGACCGCCACCGGCGGATATTGCCGCTCGAGAATGCCGGCAAGCCACCCGGCGACAAAGGGGGTCGAGGCCGCGTAGAGCCCGATCAGGGTAACCAACAACAGACCCAGTCCCGCCCGCTTGCGCCCGAAGCGCACCAGCAGCAAGGCCAGCAGGCCAAGGATCAGCCCCAACCCCAGCGGGTTGAGAAACGGCGTCAGGTATTTATCAGCGGCAAACATCGGTATCTCCGGTAAAGGCGGAGACACCCTAGCGGCGCCGTTCGAAATGGGAAGGCCCGGCAACGCAACCTCGTCGAGCTGTCCCGACATGGGCAGCCGCTGGGTTTCGGGACGCCGTGACTACTCGTTCGGGTCGGAGGCGATCAGTTCGCGGATTTCGCTGGCGACGCTGTCGATGATCTTGTTGATGCCATCGACGGCGACCTCCGGGTTGCCCGCCAGAATGCCATCGCAGAGGGTCTGATGCAGCGGAAAGGAAGCCAGGCCGAACTCGGTGCGGCCGAACGGGGACTCGTCCGAGCGCTTCAACGCGTCATCGAGGTTGACGAGGATCTGGCCGAACAGCGGATTGCCGGATGCGTCGTAGATGGCGCCATGAAACTCCGCATCCGCCTTGCGCCAGGGTTTTCGCGCATTGACGAGCTTGAGCAGCTTCTTGCAACGGTCAGCGATCAGAGCCCGCTGAGTTGCAGTAGCGTTCAGGGCGGCCTTGCGCACAACCACGATCTCCAGCGCCCGCCGCACTTCGAGTAGCCGCAGCAAGGCCTCGCCTTCGAGCCGGATCATGGTCGGAACCAGACCCTTGGAGGACTGGACGCGCGCCGCTAGCACCGTGCCGGCACCGCGCTTGCGGCGGATGAGCCCGAGACCCTCCCAGCGGTTGAGCGCCTCGCGGATGGTCGACCGCCCTACTCCCAGATGCTCGGCCAGCGTGATCTCGGGGGGCAACATATCGCCGACCTGCAGCCCGGCCCGCTCGATCATGTCCGCCAATGCGTCGAGCACTGCAACGCCGCGTGTTTTGGTGTCGATCCGTTCGAGGAATGCGAGAGCACCTTTACCCTCGGCGTCGCTTGCAGAACTGGCTGGTCTATCCATTGGGCAGTCCCCTGGGTCAACCGTCGTACGTCGCCCCGCCGGGACCGGCAAGCTGATGCAAATCCGTCACGACACGTCCGGCCGGATCAAACCGCGCTGCTGCCATGCAACCTGTCCAGAGGGCATGCCTTAGACGATTCGAACCAGTCACGCGAGCCCGCGCGGGCTGCCGCTAGCCACGTGCAGCTGGCTGGGCCGAGCCTGCGGCGCCTGCAACGACAACAAGTCGGTCAACGCCTCGATCAACAAGGTCATCTGGTCACGCGTATTGTACCCTTGGCAGGAGAGGCGGACCACGTGGTGGCCTTTCCACTCGAACACTGGAATCTCAATGTTGAAGCGCTCGTTCAGCGCTTGCTGCAGCGCAAGCGGATCACAGGGCGGAACGGGCATGGCGACCATTTGCGGCGCGCAGAACTGCGGGCTTGAAAATGCCGGCAGTCCGGTCAACGCTCGCAGCCTTTCAGCCGTCTCCTGCGCCAGGCGGCTGCACTCGGCGGTAACCGACCACCAATCGTGCTCGCGGCGGAAGGCGATCGAGGCGGGGACCGCGAGCCACGGCGCGGGATCGCGGGTGCCCTGCATCTCGATCTGATCAACGAACGGCGAATTGCCAAAGGGCCCGCGCACGCCCGGCTGCTTGTTGTCATCGGTCCAGCCGTGGCTGATGATCAACGGATCGAGCATGGCTTGCACCTCGGGCCGCGCGTAGAGAAAGGCCGAGCCCTTGGGCGACATCATCCACTTGTGGCAATTGCCCGAATAGAAATCGGCGCCAAGGGCGTCGAGCGAGAGCGGAATGTGGCCCGGCGCGTGCGCGCCGTCGATCACGGTGAGGATGCCGCGCCGGCGCGCTTCAGCGATCACGCTCTCAATGGGAAAGACCAGCGCCGTTGCCGAAGTGATGTGGCTGAGGAACAGCACCTTGGTCCGTTCGGTCATGCCGGCCACGATCGCATCGTGAAAGGCTTCGGCAGAGGTCAGAGGCAGCGGCACCTCCACCTCAACGATCACCGCGCCCGTCCGGCGGGCAACGAAGGTCCAGGTCTTTTCTAGCGCCGAATACTCATGATCAGTCGTGAGTATCTCGTCGCCCGCCTGCAGCGGAATGGATTGCGCAACGATATTCAGACCGCCCGTCGCGTTGGTCACCGCGGCGATGTTTTCGGCCGAAGTGCCGAACTCGGCGGCCATGGCCTCCCGCACCACGAGCAAATTCTTCGCGAGATTGCGCCGGGAATCTAGGAAGGCGACCGGTTGCCGTTCGAGTGTCAGCTGCCACTGCTGATAAGCCTCGAACACCGGCCGCGGGCAGGCGCCGAACGAGCCGTGATTGAGGAAGACCACACCCGGGTCGAGCAGGAACTGTTCAGAAAGATTGGTACGCAATCTAGCGGCCTTTCAGGGTGGGATCGAAGGCATCGCGCAGGCCGTCGCCAAGCAGCGAAGTCGCGAGAATGGTGATGCCGAGCGCCAGGGTCGGAAACACCGCCATGTGCCAGTAAAAGAACATGAAATTCATGCCGACATTGATCATCTGGCCCCAACTTGGGGTCGGCGGCTGAACGCCGATGCCAAGGAAGCTGAGGCTCGCCTCGAGCATCATGGCCAGCGGGATAGCGAGCACGAAACCGACGATGATGGGCGACACCGCATTGGGAATGAGATGCCGCCAAATGATGTGCCAGGGCGAAGCGCCAAGCGCCTGGGCGGCCATGATGAACTCCTTCTCGCGGAAGGATTTGACCTGGGCCCGTACCAGCAGGCAGACATTGACCCAGCCAAACAGCGCCGCGATCAGGATAATGGCCCAGAGCCCGCCGCGGGTGACGCTCGCCAGCAGCAGCGCAGCCAGTAGCGGGGGCACGACCGAGAAAAGTTCGACGATGCGCATGGTGACCCAATCGAAGCGCCCGCCGAGATAGCCGGCCATTGCTCCGAGCGGCAGCCCGATGACGATGCTGAAAAGGGCGGCGGAAAACCCGATGCCCAGCGATACACGGGCGCCGTAGACGATGCGGGCGAAGAAATCACGGCCCAGATCATCGATGCCAAACCAATGCTGGAGGGACGGAAAAGCGAGCGACTGGGTTAGAAACGCCTGCTCATTGCCGCCCGTACCGGTGATAAGAGGGGCGAAAATCGCCATCACGATCAGGATCACCAACACAATGCCGCCGCCCAACGCGGCCTTGTTGGCGGCAAAGCGCCGCCAAGCGAAATAAAACGGACTGCGCTGCTTGCGCTGGTCGGGCTTTGCGAGGCCGACGGTTTGCGTCGAGAGCTCGGTCACCTTTGCCTCCCATCGATGCGGATGCGTGGATTGAGCAAGGCATAGAGGATGTCGGAGACGAGATAGGAGATGCAGAACAGCATTGTGATCAGCAGCATCAGCGCCATCTCGAGCGGATAGTCGCGCTTGTCGATCGAGGAGACGAAATAGGCCCCGAGGCCGGGCACGCG
>JAQGKB010000095.1 GCA_028290345.1 Hyphomicrobiales bacterium
AAGTCGTAGAATTCGATGGTCGTGCCGATCAGGCTGGCCAGGATCACGCGGGATCGCGGATTGGCCGGGGCGGCGCCGACGGACGCTGCGGTCATGGTCGATGACATGCGGAAAAATGCTCCAATACAACGATGCAGGAAAGCGCGGATCCGGCCTGGCGGGCCAAGCGGAATCCGTGCCGTGCCGGTAGGAAGGGCGCCCGTTTGTGACAGGCGTCGTTGGCCCATCCATGTTTCCTCCGCCGCGACATTTCAAGAAGATTCGTCGCCTCAGTTTCAGGCGCGCGAATTGGCCGCGCTGCGATGGCGATCGCCCCGTTTGCTCAAGCCTTAAGCAAGGAAGGTCAAAAAAGCGGCGAAACCCCTCGGTTGATTGGGCTTTTTCGCCTTCTCTGTTAATCCTCCCTACGTAAATACGGCGTAATGTTCGCCCAATTCGAGGGATTTTTATTATGTCCGGATTGCCGATACGCTTGCGCCTAACGATTGTCGTCCTGCTATCTTTGCTGCCGGTCGTGCTACTCGGCTATCTGTTCTTCGCTCAAAGCGACAAGGATATTGCCTTCGCTTCAAAAGAAAACCTCGGTGTGGCTTACCTCCGGACGGTCGTTCCGGATCTGTCGAGCGTAGTGCTGCTGAAAGCCGGGGGCACGCTGCCGGGCAACCCCGCCCTCGCCAGCGCTTCGCAGACCTATGACGGTGACATGGCGTCGGCAACGCAGGCGCAGGCCTACGCGGCGGCGCGGCAGGCCCTGGCCAGCGGCAGCGGCAAGGCACCGACTGCGCGAGACGCTGCCGGGGCACTGGTGGGCAAGGTTGGCGATAGCTCCAACCTGATCCTCGATCCCGATCTCGACAGCTACTATGCCATGGACCTGATGCTGCTGAAGCTGCCCAGCGCCGTAACGGCGGCGGCGGCCCTGCTCGACGAGATCAATGCCGCCAAGAGCGCGGCGTCGCTTTCCGATGCCGATCGGGTGTCGATGGTCGCCGACGTCGGGGCTTTCGAGGCGCTGATCGCGGGCGCCGAGGCCTCGTACACGGCTTCGGCCGGCGCCAGTACAGATGGCTCGGTTGCGGCGGAACTGAAGCAGTCCCTCACAGCATACATGGCCGATGCCGCGACCTTTGGCGACGCGCTCAGCGCAGCGATCACCGGCCTCAGCACCGAAGCGACGCGCGGCGCGACCGATCTTTCGGCCGCGGCGACGACGCATGTGAATTTCCAGAATACGGCGCTCTCGTTCTGGCAGAAGACCGCCACGACGCTGGAACGGCTGCTGAACAAGCGCATTAACGGTTTCCAATCCAAGCTCTGGTCGATGTTGGGTCTCGCCGGCGCATTGGTGCTGGTGGTGGTTGCCACCTCGTGGCTGATGTCGCGGTCGATCGTGCGCGCCATCAGGCGGCTCGAGAACAGCATCCTGCAGGTGGCCGAGGGCCATGCCAATGATGAAATCGCCGGCATCAAGGGCCGGGACGAACTTGCAGCGGTGGCCCGCGCGGTCGCGCACCTGCGCGAACAGACGATCGCGCGGCTCGAAGCCGCCGATGCCGTCAAGGAATCGGAGCGGAGCAATGCTGCCGAAGCCGGGCGCATCGCCTCGGTTGAACGCCTGCGCAACGAGCAGAACCTGGCGGGACTTGCGGCCGAGCAGCAGAAGATCGTGAAGAGCCTGTTGGCAGGCCTCGAGGCCCTGGCTTCGGGTGATCTCGGCGTTCGCATCGAGGCGCAGTTCTCCGGCGAATTCCAGCGCGTCCGCGATGCCTTCAACCAGACGGTCGAGACGTTCTCGAACATCATCTCGCAGGTGCACGGCGCTTCGGGCCGCCTCAAGAACGCCACCGACGAGATGCTGGCCGGCGCCAATGACCTGTCGGATCGTACCCTGAAGCAATCGAGCACCATCGAGCAGACCTCGGCGGCGATGAGCCAGTTGGCGGCGACGGTGCGCGGCAACTCGGAACGCGCCCAGCGCGCCAGCCAACTTGCCCAGAGCACCTGCGGCACGGCGATCGAGGGCGGCGATGTGGCGGTGGAAGCTAACCAGGCCATGCAGCGCATCCGCGAGGCCTCGGAAAAGATTTCGAGCGTCATCGGCGTCATCGACGATATCGCGTTCCAGACTAATCTCCTCGCCCTCAATGCCTCGGTCGAGGCGGCGCGCGCCGGCGAGGTGGGCAAGGGCTTTGCCGTGGTCGCGGTGGAAGTGCGCCGACTGGCCCAGAGCGCGGCGAATGCCTCGGCAGAGGTCAAGACCATGGTCAACCAGAGTGCAATCGAAGTGGGCGCCGGCGCCAAGCTGGTCGCCGAGGTCGCGCAGAAGCTCAACCTGATCCTCGACTCGGCCAAGGAGAGCTCGGCCCTGATCAGCGATATCGCCGTGGCGAGCCAGGAACAGGCGCTTTCGCTCGAACAGGTCAACACCGCAGTCACCCAGATCGATGACATGACGCAGCACAACGTGGCACTGGTCGAAGAAACCAATGCCGCCATCGGGCAGACGCAGGCCGAGGCCGCCGATCTCGATCGCGTGGTTGAGGTCTTCGACCTGCACAAGGCCTCCGCGCTCAGGGCGGCGTAGGCTCCGGTTCGACGTCGGCCGCCGGCGCGGGCGTAACTGCTTCGCCCGGCAATTCGTATGCATTGACGAACGCCTGCACCAGCCGGATGCGCGGCGAGCTTTTCAGCCAGAACATGCAGATCTGCCGGGATACGCCCGGAGCGGGCAGCACAATCTTGCGCAGCGCCAGGCCTTCCGGCCATGGCCGCGCCCAATCGGGCACCAGGGCGACGCCCAGCCCACGATCGACCATGACAGCGATGGCCTCAAGCGAATCCAATTCGAACCGTTCGGCCGGGCGAATTCTATGCTGGCGCAGGAAGTCGTCGACGAGCCGGCCACCCCATTGCTTGCGGTCGTAGCGCACCAGCGGCTGGGTCGCGAGCAGACGCAGCGGATCTTCGGCGGACCACGCTGCAGGCGCGATCATGATCAGCGGTTCTTCGCGGATGACATGGACGGCGTAGGGTTTCGGAACGGCAAACGGCGGCGCGATCATGATGGCGAGGTCGAGCTCGCCATCGCCGATCTTGCGGTACAGCTCCATCGACGTGCTCGGCTCGAGATAGATCTCGAGCTCGGGATGGCGGCGCAGGAAATCTTCGAGCATTCGTGGCACAAGTCCGGTCAGCGCCGTCGATATTGCCCCCAGCCGCAATTCCCCGGCAATGCCGGATTCGACGGCATAGCTCTTCAAATCGCGGACTTCGCGCAGGAAGCGGCGTGAGCGTTCGAGGATGGCAATCCCGGCTTCGGTGGGCCGCACGATCCGGCCCGAGCGGGCGATCAGCGCCACGCCGAACTCGGCCTCGAGCGCGTGCACGCGCTGCGCCACCGCGGCGGGGGTGAGGTTCAGCCGCCGCGCCGCCTCGGCGAGCGATCCATGCTCCACGACCTCGACAAAACTCGCAAGAAAACGCGTATCCACAAATTACCTTTTCTTACTCATGAATAAACCACAAGAGGTATTTCATTTCGTTCCGGCTCGCTGCAATCTGCGCCGAACTCAGAGCAGGGCGCAAGCATGGATCTCGGACTCAACAACAAGGTTGCACTGGTATTGGGCGCTGGCGGCGGGCTCGGCGGCGCGATTGCGCGGACCCTCGCAGCCGAAGGCGCGCGCGTGGCGGCGGCCGATTTGAACCTGGAAGCGGCGGAAAAGACCGTCGCCGACATCCGCCAGGCGGGCGGCACGGCCGAAGCCATCGGCTGGGATCTGGCGGCGCTGTCCTCGATCGACGGACATATCTCCAGCGTCGAAAGCAAGCTCGGCGCGATCGGCGTGCTGGTCAACAATACCGGCGGTCCGCCGCCGACCCCCGCCGCCGGCCAGGACCTGGCGCTGTGGTCGAAGCATTTCGAGGCTATGGTGTTGTCGGTCATCGGCATCACGGACCGGGTTCTACCGGGCATGAAGGCGGCCGGCTGGGGCCGCATCATCACCTCCACTTCGTCGGGCGTCGTCGCGCCGATCGCCAATCTCGGCATTTCCAATGCTCTGCGGTTGACGTTGGTCGGCTGGTCCAAGACCTTGGCCCGCGAAGTCGGCCGGGATGGCATCACCGCCAATATCGTCCTGCCTGGGCGCATTGCCACGCAGCGCATCACCTTCCTCGATGAGCAGAAGGCCAAGCGCGAAGGGCGCGAAGTGAGCGACGTTTCGGCTGAAAGCACGGCAACCATTCCGGTGGGCCGCTATGGCAATCCGCAGGAATATGCCGATGTCGTGGCCTTCATCGCCAGCCAGCGCGCTTCATACCTCACCGGCTCGGTCATCCGCATCGATGGCGGCTTGATCCAGAGCATCTGACGAAAAAGGGTCCCAAAATGCCTCTCGACAAGACTGCCATAGAGACGCTCCGCCAGGTTTCGACCGCCACCATCACCACGGTGCTGCTGAAGAAGGGGCTGCGCAATGTCTGGCTGCGCGGCACCAAGCCGCTGCGGCCGGAACAGCCGCGCGTCGTCGGTCCCGCCTTCACGCTGCGTTTCGTCCCGGCGCGTGAAGATCTCGCGACGCCCGCCTCGTGGGCGTCGCCGATCTCGACCCGTGCCGCCATCGAAGCCATGCCCGAGGGCTGTGTCGCAGTCGCGGACGCGATGGGCGTTACCGACGCGGGGATTTTCGGCGACATCCTTTGCGCCCGAATGGTGAAGCGCAACGTCGCGGCTCTGATTACCGATGGCGTGGTGCGCGACCTTGCCGGTGTGCTCGGCACCGGCTTGCCGGTCTGGTGCCAGGGCGCAGCGGCGCCGGCGTCCGTGACCGGTCTCACCTTCGTTGCCTGGCAGCAGCCGATCGCCTGTGGCGGCGTCGCCGTCATGCCCGACGACATCATTGTTGTGGATAGCGATGGAGCCGTGCTGATCCCGCAAGCTTTGCTCGATGAGGTGCTTGCCGAAGCCCCTGAACAGGAGCAGATGGAAGGCTGGATCATGAGGGAAGTCGACAAAGGCGTGCCGTTGCCGGGGCTCTATCCGATGAATGCGGAAACCAAGGCACGCTACGAGGCTTGGAAGAAATAGGCAGAGGACAAAATAGTGGGCTTGGTATTCGATCACACCGCCAAAGGCGTCTACCCCATCGCGGCAACGCCGTTCCATCCTGACGGCCGCGTCGATGAGGTGTCGGTCGACCGGCTGACGGATTTCTATCTGCAGAGCGGGGCGACCGGGCTCACTATTCTTGGGATCATGGGCGAGGCACCGAAGCTCGACCAGGCCGAATCCCTTTCCATCGTCAAGCAGGTGGTGCAGCGCGCCTCGTCGATCCCGGTGATCGTCGGGGTGTCGTCACCGGGCTTTGCGGCGATGGCTTCGCTGGCGAAAAGCTCGATGCAGGCCGGCGCTGCCGGCGTGATGATCGCGCCGCCGTCCAACCTGCGCACCGACGACCAGATCGTCACCTATTACAGGCAGGCAGTCGAGGCGATTGGGTCGGATATCCCCTTCGTGCTGCAGGATTATCCGCTGCTCCTCACCGTGGTGATGACGCCGGGCGTCATCCGCCGCATCGTCACCGACAATCCCTCCTGCGTCATGCTCAAGCACGAGGATTGGCCGGGGCTGGAGAAGATTTCCGCACTGCGTCAATTCCAGGCCGACGGCAGCATGCGGCCGATCTCCATCCTTTGCGGCAATGGCGGGCTGTTCCTCGATTTCGAAACCGAGCGCGGCTCCAATGGCGCCATGACCGGCTACGCCTTCCCGGATATGCTGACCGAGGTGGTGAACCTTGCCGCATCAGGTGAGCGCGACAAGGCGCACGATTTGTTCGATGCGCATCTGCCGCTGTTGCGCTACGAGCAGCAGCAGGGGGTGGGCCTCGCGGTGCGGAAATATGTGCTGCAGAAGCGCGGCGCGATTGCCCATGACGCGCAGCGTTCGCCCGGCGCCAGCCTTTCCGCCAAAGCCAAGGCCGAGGTGGATTACCTGCTGGGCCGCCTCGCGCGGCACGACGCACGCGCAAAATTCTGACGAAGCCGGCTGGAGATTGCCATGCCTGACTATGTGATTGCTCCTCCGGCGCAGGCCGCCGTTCCGGTTGCCGGGGGCGGCCTGTTTCCCGTCCGCCGGATTTTCTGCGTCGGGCAGAACTATGCCGATCTCGCGCGCGAAATGGGCAATGATCCCGATCGCGAGCCGCCGTTAGTCTTCAGCAAGCCGGCGGATGCTCTTGTCATAAACGGGGCCGATACCCCGTACCCGAGCCAGACGGCAAACCTGCATTTCGAGATCGAACTCGTCGTCGCCATCGGCATCGGCGGATCCAACATCGCGGCCGCCGATGCCCTTTCGCATGTCTGGGGCTATGGGGTCGGCATCGATATGACCCGCCGTGACCTGCAGGCTGCGGCCAAGAAGGCCGGGCGTCCGTGGGACATGGGCAAGGGTTTTGATAAATCCGCTCCGATCAGCGAACTGGTTCCCGTGTCGCGCTCCGGTCACCCGGCCACCGGCATCATCGAATTGGCGGTGAACGGCGCAACGAAGCAGCGTTCCGACCTCAACAAGATGATCTGGGGCGTGCCCGAGACCATCGCTTTCCTCTCGAGCCTGGTGGCGTTGCAACCCGGCGATTTGATCTTCACCGGCACGCCGGAAGGCGTCGGTGCGGTGGTCACCGGCGACTTGCTGGAAGGCAGTGTCGCCGGCGTGGGTTCGGTGCGGACGCGGATCGCCTGACGCTCAGCGCCGCTTGTGCGGCGTGTCGTCCCCGCCGTCCAGCAGGAAATCGAAGTCCGCGCCATCGTCGGCCTGCATCACATGCTCGTGGTAGAGTTTTGCATAGCCGCGCCGCGGCGCATTGGCTGAAGTGTCCTCCAGCGCCGCCAGCCGCCGCGCGATCTCGCTCGCTTCGACATCGAGGCTGAGGGTGCGCGCCGGCACGTCGAGGCTGATCATGTCGCCGGTCGTGACGATCGCCAGCGGGCCGCCATCGGCGGATTCCGGCGAAACGTGCAGGATCACCGTGCCGAAGGCGGTGCCGCTCATCCGCGCATCGGAAATGCGCACCATGTCCTTCACCCCCTGCCGGGCCAATTTTAGCGGGATCGGCAGGTAGCCGGCTTCCGGCATGCCCGGGGCGCCTTTCGGTCCGGCATTGCGCAGCACCAGCACGTCATCGGCCGTCACGTCGAGGTCGTCGCTGTCGATGCGCGCCGCCATATCCTCGACGGAGTCAAAGACCACGGCGCGGCCGCGATGCTGCATCAGGGTAGGGGTCGCGGCGGATTGCTTGATGATGGCGCCACGCGGGGCAAGATTGCCGCGCAGCACGGCGACGGTGCCGACCCGCTTCAGCGGCTCCTGCAGCGTGCGGATGACCATCTGGCCCTTCACATCGGGCGCCGCCGCGATGGAATCGCCGATGGTGCCGCCGTAAACCGTTGGCGCCGACTGGTCGAGTTCTGAGCTCAGTTCGGCCAGCATGCGCGGCACTCCACCCGCGACATGGAAATGTTCCATATAGTGCTGGCCGGACGGCAGCAGGTCGACGAGTAGGGGAATGCGCTGCCCCAGTTCATCGAGCAGCGCCATGTCGAGTTTCATTCCCAGCCGGCCGCAGATGGCAGCGAGGTGCACGACGGCATTGGTCGAGCCACCCATCGCCTGCAGCGCGACCATGGCGTTGCGGATCGCGGCCGGGGTGAGCACGTCGCGGACCAGCGGACCGCCCGAAACGGCCAGTTCCGCAGCCACCCGGCCGGTGGCTTCGGCGAGCCGGACGCGTTCGGCTGATGTGGCGGGGGCCGAGCCGGTCATCGGCAGGCAGAGCCCAAGCGTCTCGGTGAGGTTGGCCATGGTGCTGGCCGTTCCCATCACCGTGCAGGTGCCGATCGAGCTCACCAGCTTGTTGTTGATCTCGGTGATCTCGGCCTCGTCGATCTCGCCGGCGCGAAAGCGGCCCCAGAAGCGGCGGCAATCGGTGCAGGCGCCCAGTTCCTCGCCCTTGTGATGGCCGACCGACATTGGACCTGTGGGCAGGAAGATCGCCGGCACCTCGCTGCTGGCGGCGGCCATGATCTGCGCAGGCAGGGTCTTGTCGCAGCCGCCGATCAACACCACCGAA
>JAQGKB010000102.1 GCA_028290345.1 Hyphomicrobiales bacterium
GACTCCTCACCGGAAAATTAACCCTTGCTTAAGAAAGGGCTCGGTTTGGATAAAATTGAATGTATAAATGAGCAGTACCAGCGCGCGGCGGCGCGGTTCAGGGGCTTTGCGTTGCAGTTGCATCGAATTGTACCCAGTTGGATGTGAACACCGAAACCGGTGGCCATCCATGAACAATCGCGTTTGCCGCCTTGTCGAAATCGCCCGACGCGAGAGTTGTAAAGAGTATGGCCAAAAAACCACTGAATAACGCAAACGATCCCGCCGCACTCGCCTTCTCGGCGGTCGAAGACGCGTTGAAGGACTCGGTTTTCAACCTCGACGAACCCAATGAGCGTCCCCAGCCCCAGTCGACCCAGCGTTCCGAGCGCGTCCGTGCCGCGGACAAGCTGGCAGCCCAGGCCGGAACGGTTGCCAATGACGACCGCCTGCAATCCTCGAAGATCCTTTACGGGCTGCAGAGCAAGCCGTCGTCACGCCCGACGATGATCGCGCTGGTGGCCTCGGTCGTCTGGGTGATCGGCACTCTGCTTGCTGCGGTTCTGCGCTACGGCAACGAGATTGGCGGCGGACACCTGGGCGGATTTCTCGCTTCACTCGATTTCTTCAGCCTGCTGGCTATTCTTGTCATCCCGGTCTTCGGCTTTTTCGCCATCGCGACGCTGATCCGGCGCGCCCAGGATCTGCGGCTCGCTGCAACGTCGATCACCCATGCCGCGCTGCGCCTCGCCGAGCCGGAAACCACGGCGGCGGAAAAGGTGGCCTCAGTTGGCCAGGCCGTTCGCCGTGAGGTCAACGCCCTTGGCGATGGGCTGGAACGCGCCCTCTCCCGCGCCGGCGAGCTCGAGGTGATGATACACAACGAGGTCACCGCCCTCGAACGCACCTATTCCGAAAATGAATCCCGCATGCGCGCCCTGATCCAGGAACTGGCCAGCCAGCGCGAAAGCGTCATCACCAACACCGAGCGCGTCCGCGAAGCCATCACGGAGTCGCATACCGGCCTGGTATTCGACCTGGACATGATCAGCCAGCGCATCGCCGGCACCATCGTCGAAAGCGGCGGCAACCTGACCAAGGCGCTCGAGCAGGCTGGCAATACCCTGCATGGCGGCTTTGGCGAAAAGACTGAATCCTTTGTGTCCCTCATCGACGGCCGCACCAGCGACCTGATCGCGGCGCTAGACGAAAGCACCAGCCGTCTCAACCTGACGCTCGAAGATCGTTCATCGACGATTTCCAACGCCTTCGAAGATCGCACGCAGGAACTGAGTTCCGTCATCGACGGCCGCATGAACTCGCTGACCGAGGCCATCGATACCCGCGCCGTTTCCCTCTCGGACGCCATCGAAAAGCGCACAGCGGCACTCGCGAGCGTCTTGTCCGACGGTGGCGCCAATCTCCTCAATTCGCTGCGCGATCGCGGCCATGAAGTCAGCGGCGCGCTCGACACGATCGGCTCGCGTATGGCCAACGACATCTCCGGCCGCGCCAAGGATGCCGAAGTGCTGATCGGGGCCCTCTCCCGCCAGCTCGACGAAAGCGTATCCATCCAGATCAACTCGATGGAAAGCCGCATGCAGTCGGCCATGCTGGAAGTGGGCGGCAGCTTCGAGGAGACTGCCGAGCGCGCGCGCCAGATCCTTTCCGGCGCCGGCACGCAGACGCTCTCCCAGTTCGATACCCGGATGGACGAGATCGCCTCGCTGATCGACTCCCGCCTGCACGCCCTCGACGGCGTCGTCGGTGACAAGGGCGAGCGGCTTGTTGCCGCTCTCGACAAGCACAATGCGAGCTTTGCCGCCCGCGCCAATGTGCTCGAAATGGCGCTCGATGAGAAATCAGGCCATTTCAACGACGTGGTCAGCCAGCGTACGCGTGAACTGAACGAAACGCTCGCTGCCCGCACTAAGCAGATCACCGACACGATCGGCAATCGCTCGCGCGAAATCTCGGACTCGCTCGAGGGCCATGCCCAGATCCTTTCCGAGGCGCTCGACGGCCGCACGCAACTGCTCGGCGACACCATCGAAAGCCGAACCCAGGAATTGAGCAACGCCCTCGACGGTCGTACCCAGCTCCTGCACGAGACCCTGGGACGCCGTTCGCAGGAACTCGCAAGCGCACTCGACACCCGCACCACCAGGCTCAACGACACGCTGGACCAGCGCGCCCAGGAACTTTCGATCGCGCTCGATAGCCGCACCGAGGTTCTGCACAACGCCATCGGCCAACGCACGATGGAATTGAATTCGGCTCTCGATACCCGCACCGAGCTTTTCAGCGAAACGCTGGAGCAGCGCGTACAGGAACTCGGTTCGGCGCTCGACACCCGCACCGATAAGTTGCAGCACGTCATCGACCAGCGTGCCGCTGAACTCAGCATCGCACTCGATAGTCGCACCGACAAATTCGGCGAAACCCTGGCCCAACGTGCCGACGAACTGGGCTCTGCCCTCGATAGCCGCACCGAGACGATGCAGAACGCCATCACCCAGCGCGTGTCGGAGATCAACATCGCCCTCGACAGCCGGACCGAAAAGTTCAGCCAGACGCTGCAGCAGCGGGCCGGCGAACTGTCGACCGCGCTCGAGGTCCGCACCGAACGTCTCGGCGACACCGTCGACAAGCGCACGCAGGAAATGAGCATCTCGCTCGATGGCCGCATCGATACGCTCAACGAAGCCATCGGCAAGCGCGCGCAGGAACTCGGCGCAGTTCTTGACGGCCGCACGCAGCAACTCGCCGGTGCCATTGGTACGCGGTCGAGCGAATTGTCGGAAGCCTTGGGCATCCGCACCCAGCAACTCGCCGAAACGCTGGGCAGCCACACCAATGCCATCGCCGCCGCGATCGGCGACCGCACGGCTGATCTCGCCCGCACCATCGAAGAACAAGGCATTGCTGCAAGCGGCAAGATCGACGTCAGCGTGCAGAACGTTACTGATGCTATGGATCGCGGCGCCGACACTTTCTCCACCCTGATCGCCGGCAAGGTGGCCGAGATCAACGACAATCTCGGTCGTGGCGTGGAGTCGGCCATCGTCCGCATGGCAAGCGCCGAAAGCGGCGTGACGTCCCGCATCGATGGCGCCGCGGCAACGGTGGACGACAGCGCCCGCAAGGCCGCCTCGATCATCGAGACCGGCATCAATTCGGCCCGCAAGACCATCATCGACACCGTCGACGACCGGCTGGGCTCCCTGCCCGAAGCGATCACCGCCCGCGCCGACCTCACGGCCGATCGCCTTGCTTCGCTCAATTCCGCCATCAACAGCGCCCTGGTGCAGTCAATGGCCGAACTCGAAGCCGGCGCCGAACGCCTGGAAGAGACGATCTCGACCCGCATCGTCGCTGCCACGGCAAATATCTCGAGCGAGGTGACCGAGACCGCCAACCGCATGGACGTCGCGGTGCGACATGCCCTCGACCAGTTCCAGGTCACCGCCAATACGCTCGACGACCTGATTTCGATCAAGGCCATCAACACGGCCGAGAACATCGGCGAGCGGGTTACCCAGCTAAACGCGGCGGTCACCGACCAGACCAATGCCTTTGCCGCCCTGGTCAGCGAGAAGTCCGACCAGTTGCACCTGGCGCTGCAAGGCCACGGCAACGTGCTGCGTGAGGCATTGGGCGAAAATGCCAAGGAAGCCGAAGCCATCATGTCGGTTTCGACCTCGCGCATTCTCACCGATGTCACCGCCGCGCTGGGCAAGCTCAACGACAGCAACATCCTGCTGCAAAAAGTCCTCGACGCGTCGACGACCAACCTAGCCAACCTCGAGACCAGCGTTGCCGACCAGACGGCCGCGTATTCAGCCACGGTCCGCGAGGCCATCGGTTCCACCGAGGAAGCCGGCAAGCTCGTCACCGAACATGTCGGCGCGTTGCAGACCACTATCCGCACGCTGGTGTCGGAATTCGGCTCGATGATCGGCACCCTCAGCGTCGAGGCGCGGACCTTGGATCAGGCCAGCGAACATCTCAGTACCGCCAGCACCACGTCGCTGGCCGCGCTCGAAGAACGCCGCGGCGCGATGGACGCCCTGGCCCTGAGCTTCACCGCCCGTGCCGACGATATCGACAGCCGCATGCAGTTCTTTGCCCAGTCGATCGCCGAAACCGTCAATGATACCGAGCGCCGCCTCATCGAGACGCGCCGGGCTATGGAGGAAGCACTCGCTTCAACCTCCGGCAGCGTCACCGATGCGCTGGAAGCGACGACGGAAAAGGTCACCGGCGCCATCGCTGCCTCGACCAGCGCCGCCACTGACGCCATGACCAACACGTCCGAAGCCGTCAGCGACGCGATTGCCAACAACAGCGACAAGGTCAGCAACGCGATGACCTCGAGCACCGATCGCATGACCGAGGTGCTGGCCAAGAACTCCGACACCGTCGCCGATGCCATTGCTCAGGTGACGGCGAAGGCTACCCAGGCCCTCAACTCCACCACCGGCGATCTCTCGAACGCTGTCGCCAAGAGCGCCGGTTCGCTCACCGAGGCCTTGGCGGCTACCAATGAGCAGGTGGCCTCGCGCCTCGGCGACATGCGCCTTACCGCCGACAGCGAAGGCCAGCGCGCCACGGAAATGCTGCGCCAGACGCAGCAGGCGCTGGTCGCCGAAATGCATCGTGCGCTCGAAGACGCCACCAAGCGCTTCACCGACACGGCGCAGGCCATGCGCGCCACCGCCAAGGAAGTGGGCGCCGAACTCGAGGCCACGCGCTCGGAACTGGCGCGCGGCGTAATGGAACTGCCGGAGGAAACCCGCGCCAGCGCCGCCGCGATGCGCCGGGTGGTTGCCGAGCAGATCGAAGCGCTCAGCGAGCTCAACGCCATCGTGCGGTCCCAGCCTGCCACCCACGACCTCAACGAGCGTCGTCCGCAGCAGCGTGCGGTGCCGCCGCTACCCTTGGTGCGCGACGAACCGATCGTCCGTCAGGAACCCAGGCCGGAACTGCGCCAGGAAGCCCGCCCCGAACCGCATCCTGAGCCGGTCGCTGCGCCCGAAGCCGTGCGTCAGGAAGCGCCGGTCCGCGAGCCCGCTCGCCCCGAACTTCGGCGTCAGGAGCCTCTGATCCGTCCGGAAGTTCGCCAGCCGGAACCGGCCCGCGCCGAACGGTCGACCCGCCTGCCGGAACCGCGCAACGCCCCCTTGGGACCGAAGACGGAAGCCGAGACGGTGACCTCCGTTGCCCGGCCGACCCTCGATCAGCGTGCCTCTGCGATCAAGCCCGCGCTGCCGCCGGAACCAGCTCCCCAGGCTCCGGCCGAACGCAGCGATGAAAATGGCGGCTGGCTCCGCGACGTACTGCGCAATGCCTCGGCCAAGCAGGCTGGCGCCGCCCAGCAGCAGAACCATCTCAGCGGCCTCACCGAGGAGATCGCCAAGTCGATGGACCAGGGCGCATTGGCGGATGCGTGGATGCGCTACCAGGGCGGGGAGTCGAACGTCTTCTCGCGCCGCATCTATACGCTGACCGGCCAGGGCACTTACGACGAAGTGCGCAAGCGCCTGCAGCGCGACGCCGATTTCGAGCGTACTTCACAGGCCTTTATGAGCGAGTTCGAACAACTGCTGAAGCGCGCCGCCGCCGGCCCGCGCGCCGCCGCCGAAACTCGCGAGCACCTGCTGTCCGATCGCGGCAAAGTCTACACCATGCTCGCCCACGCCAGCGGCCGGCTAAGCTGACCCGCTGCTGAGGGAGCATCAGACAATAGCGGCCCCGCGAGATAATCGCGGGGCCGTTTGCGTTTGGGGGGAGGAGATGTGGCAATCGCGGATTACCCCTCATCCGCCCTCCGGGCACCTTCTCCCACAATGGGAGAAGGGAAGGCTGGTGCATAGTGAAACGGCAGTGACACCAACTCTGCGTCCCCTCGCCCCTTGTGGGAGAGGGTGGATCGAGCGCAGCGAGAGACGGGTGAGGGGTCTCTGACTCAGCAATCAGCCCCGCCCCTACGCCCCCAGCTTCGCCATCTGCGTCCGCTCCCGCGTCGGCTTCAGCCGCAGCGAGATGATGACGCATACGGCCCCGGCCACCCCGAGCAGCGCGCAGACGAAAAACGCTTTGGCGCCGAACGCGGCGACGAGCCAGCCGAAACCGAATAGCCCCAGCACCGACATGGCCTGCTGCAGCACGAACGAAAAGCCCTGCGCCTCGGCCGCTATCTTTTCACTGGTCCAACTGGCGACGAACTGCATAGTGCCGAGATAGCCGAGGGCGTAGGTAACGCTGTGCAAGGTTTGCAGCAGGAACAGCACCCACACCGGCGGCGTCAGCGCCATCAGGCTCCAGCGCAGGATGGTGACGAGCGCCGAGGCGAGGATCAGCCAGCGCGCCGAAAAGCGTTTGCCCACCCGGCGCCAGAAGAACATCATCGTCGCTTCGCCGGCTGCCATCACCGTGACCAGCAGGCCGATGACGCCCGGCGAGACGCCCTGCTCGTTCCAGACCAGCCCCACGAAGGCGGAGAGGATGGCGTGGGTGCAGTTGACCAGCGCGAAGGCGAGTATGGGAAGGATGAACCAGAGTTTCATCACGTCGCGCAGGCTGCCGGCCTGCGTTGCCTCCGCGATGGTAACTTCATGCGCAGGCGCACGGAACAGCGGCAACTGAAACGCCAGCCCCGTCCGTACCAGCGTCACCGCGACGAAAAGCGGCACGAAGGCATTCGGCCCCAGATAGGCAACCACCACCCCGGTCAGCGCGGTCGCCAGCATGTAGCCCACGGTGCCCCAGGCGCGCACAAAACCGAAATCGCTGCCGTTGCGCTGGGTCATGCGGATGGTGGCAGCATCAAGCACCGGCGGCAGAGAGCCGGCCGGCAGCACTGCGAGCGTCCAAACGATCAGAATGCCCCAGAAATCGTTGACGAAAAACAGCCCGAAGGGCAGAACGCCAGCAACGACCGCCATGATGACGATGACCTGCTTCCAGTCATCGGCGCGATCCGCAATGCGACCCACGAACAGGTTCATCGCTAGCAACAGCAGCACCGGAACGGCATTGATGATGCCGATTTCGCCCGAACTCACCCCTTTCCCGGCCAACCAGATGCCGAGATAGACCGACGACGCAGCCGAGCTCAAAAACACAGTCGAATGGAAAATAGAAGCACGTAACTCAGGCGAAAGCGGCCGCCGAGCCGGGGTTGTCGTAGACATCGAAAAGGAGGCTCCGGCGAACCAACTCGCCTCCTGGTTTCATCGCCAATCGCGGCGCCGAAGGCAAGCGAAATGGCCGATGCATGCCTAATTTAGCGGCAATGACGGCTCAGGCAGCGACGGCGCGATCGCGGACCGCAGGCACCAGCGCATCGAGGAACTGATCGGCGCAATGCGACCAGGTAAAGCGGCGTGCATGGTTGCGCGCGGCAGTGCGGGACAGCGTCAAGGCCCGTTCGACGGCTACGCCCAAGTCGTCGTGCATGGCGCCGGCCAGAGGATCGGTCAAAACGTCGATCGGTCCACTGACCGGAAATGCCGCCACAGGAACGCCGGATGAAAGCGCCTCGGTCATCACGTTGCCAAAGGTATCGGTCTTGCTGGGGAAGACGAAAACATCGGCGCTACGGTAGAGCGCCGCCAATTCGTCGCCATGCTTGGCGCCGAGGAACACGGCCTCGGGGAAAGCGTTGCGCATCACTTCGAGTTCCGGGCCGTCGCCCACCACGATTTTCGTGCCCGGCGTCTTGAGGGCAAGGAAGGCCGCCACGTTCTTCTCCACCGCCACTCGTCCTACATAGAGCAGATGCGGTCCCGGCAAGTCCAGGAACTCCGTCTTCGGGCCGGGCATGAACCGGCCCGCATCGACGCCGCGCGACCAGACACGCACATGTTCGAAACCGCGGGCCTCGAGTTCGGCACCCACCGAAGGGGTGGGCACCAGCGTCGCCGCTGCGGTGGCGTGGAACCAGCGCAAATAGGCGTAGCTCCACTCCGGCGGCACCGGCATCCGGGCCGAGACATATTCCGGGAAACGCGTATGATAACTCGTCGTATAGGCGTATTTGCGAATGTCGCAGTGCAGCTTGGCCTGCAGCCCCAGTGGCCCTTCGGTCGCGATATGGATGCGGTCGGGTGCGATAGTGTCGATCTGCTCGGCCACCGCTCCAATCGGGGCCAGCGACAGCCTGATCTCGGGATAGGTAGGCATCGGCACCGTCCAGAACCGCGCCGGGTTCATGTACTGCACGTCGATGCCGCGGCCACGCAATTCGCGGCCCACGGAGTCGAGGCAGCGCACCACCCCATTGGTCTGCGGAAACCACGCATCGGTGACGATCATCACACGCATCATGCCCTCGCTTTGAGTATCCTCAGCCGCCGCGGCTCTTTTGGTTCTTTATGCGTCTGGTCGATATCGGTCCATTTGATCAGCTCGAACTGGCCGTCATAATCTTCCGCCGCCGCCGTGCAGCTTTCCACCCAGTCGCCGGTATTGATGTAGTGAATTCCCAGCCGGTCGTGCATGTCCGCATGGTGTATATGGCCACAGATGACGCCGTCGACGCCGGTCTCACGGGCCTCCAGCGACAGCGCTTCCTCGAACCGCCCGATGACGCTGACCGCGTTCTTGACCTTGTGCTTGGCCCAGGCAGAAAGCGACCAGTACGGAAACCCCATGCGCCGACGCACCCAGTTGATGGCGATGTTGAAGCGCAGCGCGAAGCGGTAGGCCCAGTCACCCACATAGGCGAGCCATTTCGCATGCGCGACCACCACGTCGAACTGATCGCCGTGCATGACCAGATAGGTCTTGCCTTGGGCGGTGGTGTGCACGGTGCGATCAACGAATTCGACCTCACCGAAATAGGTCCCGAGATATTCGCGCAGAAATTCGTCGTGATTGCCCGGCAGCACCACGATGCGAGTGCCCGCGGCGGCCTTTTCGAGAAAGATCTCGACCAGCGTGTTGTACTCCGGCGGCCAATGCCAGGATTTCGCCAGCCGCCAGCCGTCGAGGATATCGCCGACGAGATAGATCACCTCGGCATCGTGCCAGCGCAGGAAATCGATGAGATTTGCCACCCGTATCGGCCGCATGCCCAGGTGCACATCGGACAAAAATAGCGCCCGGATGCGCCTGATCTCACGTGTTTCAGCCATCAATCGACTCAATCCCCTGATTGCGGTCGGCTTGTTGGATTGTGACGCATCACGCCGACGGATATGTGACAGTCTACCCTTCGGGGATCAAAGAAGAAACATCACAACCGCGACGACCATCAGCGCGGCCAGAATCATCCCCAGATAGCGCTCCGTGCCGGTGCGGCGCAGGAAGCGTTCGAGTTGCTGGCCGAATACCATCCAGATCAGGCTGGAAAACGGCCCGATCAAGACGCAGCCGATGGTGACCAGCGTCAGCGTCGTTACCCGCCCCGGCCCGGGCTGGACCACCAGCGCCACGAACGAGATCGCCATCGCCCAGGCCTTTGGGTTGACCCACTGGAACAACGCCGCCTCATGGAGCTTCAACGGCCGCTCGTTGGCCTTGACCTCGCCGACCTTGAGGCCGAGCAGCGTCCATGCCAGCCATAGCAAATTCGCCGCCGCTGCAAATTTCAACGCCGTCTTCAACCACGGAAGCTGGGTAAAGACCTCCCCCAGGCCCAATCCGATGATGAACACCATCAGCGGGAAGCCGATGCAGATGCCGATCATGTGTGGCACAGTGCGGCCCAGGCCGAATTTGGCGCTCGACGCCATCAGCATCAGATTGTTCGGACCGGGAGTGACAAAGGTAGGAATGGCCGCGGCGAAAAACGCGGCCGCTAGCGCGGCATCCATGATGAAACTCATTTAGGTCAGCAATGCTGACTTATTAACATGACCTTGGCCGACCGGCAAGCGATCCGATCATTTGATGGCCCCTTGGGTAAGCCCACGTACGAAATACCGGCCACCGAGCAGATAGACCAGCAATGGCGGCAGCAAGGCAATCAGCACGGCAGCGCTCTGCCCGCCCGGACCGGCCGAAAGCAACGCCGCGGTTATCGGCTGCTCGGTGCCTGAGGTGAACTACAGTCCGTAAAGCAGCTCGTTCCAAATGCTGGTGAATTGCCAGATTACGGTGACGATAAGGATCGGCGGCGACAGCGGCAGCACCACCTTCCTGAAGATGCGCCAGAACCCCGCACCAT
>JAQGKB010000115.1 GCA_028290345.1 Hyphomicrobiales bacterium
CGGCAGCATGATGCCAAAAGACGGTCTCTACCAGATTAAAAATCATGACGCGAGCTATTTGGGCGCGGTCGGCTGGAAGACCGTTCCGGATCATATCAGTCTTTGGGGCCTGCGGCTTGCCATCACCCAGGGCTTTGACCAATGGGCCAATATTCGCCCGGTAAAATTCCTTCCCGGGATCAGGCGCGTCCTCAACCGGCCTGAGCTCGGCGACCTGGAGTGGGTTCTCATCCGCGAGAATTCCGAGGGTGAGTATGGTGGGTTCGGCGGACGCAATTTTTCCGGCCGTGGTGATGGCAAAGAAATAGCGCTGCAGACTTCGGTCTTCACCGAGCAGGGCTGCGAGCGCATCATCCGCTACGCGTTCGAGGTGGCGATGACCCGCAAGCGAAAAAAGGTCACCAGCGCGACCAAGAGCAACGCCCAGCAATACGGCATGGTGCTCTGGGACGAAATCTTTGCCCGCGTGAGCAAGGACTATCCTGAGGTCGAGACCGAGCAATGGCTGGTCGACGCCATGGCGGCGCGCTTCGTGCAAAAGCCTGAATCGCTGGAAGTGGTGGTTGGCTCCAACCTGATCGCCGATATCCTTTCGGACCTCGGCAGTGCGCTGGCGGGCAGCCTCGGGCTGGCATCAAGCGCCAACCTCAATCCGGAACGGCGCTTCCCCAGCATGTTCGAGCCGGTGCACGGTTCGGCCCCCGACATCGCCGGCAAGGGCATCGCCAATCCGATCGGCACCATCGGTAGCGGCGCTTTGATGCTGCGGCATCTGGGCCGCGAAGCGGAAGCGGTTGCGCTGGAACGCTCGATCGAGGCGGCGGTGGCGCTGGGCGCGCTGACGCCGGATGTCGGCGGCAAGCTGGGCACGACTGAGGTCACCGACGCGATCATCGCACAACTGGACCGTCATCTGCGGTCCTGACGAGATCCTGGGGTGGCGGCGTTGCCACCCCAGCCAATGCCTTCGCCGGTCGAGGTGAGGGCAGGCCGCCGTTCTTGAGTGGCTCTGTCGATGGGCTGAGTTTGATTAGCCCTCTCCCCAATCCTCCCGATGAGGGGAAGGTGCTGTCCCGCCTCAGGCGCGCATCGTATGCATGCATTGATGGGATTGATCGCAGTTCACGGCACTTTCATGCACGTTGGCGGTACTCCAGTGCCAAGGCTAGTATTTGGACGGAGTGCGTTAGAAATAGGCGAACTATTGCAAAAAGTGCAAGAATTCCGGCCAGAATGGGAAGTTGAGACCGGAAAGAATAGGTTAAGACCCGCTTGACTAATGAATACATTAATGTCAGTTTTTTCGCGATCCCGAAGGGGACGGTAGACGTGCGGGGTGATGCGCAATGGCTGTGATCGCGATTGAGTTGAGTATGATACCGACTTGGGCAGCGGCATGCTGAGGGTTCCCGAACTCGACGAAGTCGTGGCGATCGGCAAGGATCTCGGCTTCAACTTCACCCACGACGAAGCCTCCGCCATCCATCCCAAATTCGTCAACGCGCTACGCACCATGCATCGCTTGTCGGAAATGTGGATCGGTGAAGAGCAGGGAACCAGCAGCGATGCCAGCCGCCGGGCTTGGAAAATGACGGCGGAGCAGGATCCGCTGAACGTCTTCACCTGGGCCTGCCGCGTTGAGGGTGCCCCCGATGGGGTGCTCCGCGGCAAGACGGTGGGCCTAAAGGACAATATCGCCTTGGCCGGCGTGCCCATGACGCTCGGCTCGCATTTCATGGATGGCTACATCCCCGATTACGACGCCACGGTCGTGACCAGGTTGCTCGCCCACGGGGCGACCATAGTCGGCAAGCTCAACATGCATGACTTTGCCAGCGGCGGCGGGCTGGTCGGAATCGGCGATTTCGGCCGTACGCCAAATCCTTATGACCACGATCGGGTCAGCGGCGGCTCGTCCTCCGGCTGCGCGGTGGCTGTCGCCACTGGGACCGTCGATCTGGCCATCGGTGATGACCAGGGAGGCTCGATCAGGAATCCGGCGCATTACTGCGGCGTCGTCGGCGTGAAGCCGACCTACGGGCTGGTTCCGCATACGGGTGCCGTTGGCGCAGATCCCTCACTCGATCATCTCGGGCCGTTGACGCGCTCCGTCAGGGACGCGGCGCAGGCGTTGCAATGCCTTGCCGGCAGCGATGGCGATGACCCGAGGCAGGCGGCTTGCCCGCCCGTGATCGATTTGATGACGGGTCTCGATCATGGCGTCCGTGGCCTGCGCATCGGGCTGCTGCTCGAGGGCGTTGGCTACGAGGGGATGGAAAGCGAAGTCAGTGACGCAGCATACGCCTGTCTCGATGTCCTGGCCGGTGCCGGCGCGGTCGTCAGCAAGGTCTCCATTCCGATGCACGACGACGCCTATGTGCCGGCTTCGGCGATCATGCTGGGCGGCACCAAGCGCCTCTACGATACCAATCTGGGCGGGGCCTTTTACGGCTCCTCCTATCCGACCTCGCTGATGACCACGTTCGGTCGCTTCAAGCGCAGCAATGGGTACGAGTTGCCCATCAGCTACAAGCACATGATCACCTTGGCCGAGTACGTGGAGCGGAACTATCACGGCCGTTTCTACGCCAAGGCGCAGAACATGCGCGCGACCGTCCGGAAGGCCTACGACGATGCCTTCGGGAATTTCGACATCCTCGTCTGTCCGACCAAGCCGAACCGGGCGCCAAAATTCACCGAACCCCGCGACCAGCGCGAGGAGCTCGAATTCTTCCTCGACCGGGTGGTGAGCGAAGCGGCGTTTTCGCGGAACACGGCGCCCTTCAACTATACCGGCCATCCGGCCATCAGCGTGCCTTTCGCGATGTCAGGCGGACTGCCAATCGGCATGCAGCTTGTCGGCCGGCATTTCGACGATGCGCTCCTGCTGCGCGTGGCGTCGACCATTCAAGAAATCGTCGGCCCGTCATTGCCGGCTGCCCCTTCCGCTGCGGCAGTGGCCTGGCCGTGATGAACCATCAGACACGCGCAGCGGCGAAGGCCGCCTCATAACCTGAAACTCCTACAAGCGCACGCGCGGAGATTGAAAAAGTCATGCCCAAAAAGATCGGAATGCTGACACCCTCGTCGAACACGTTGCTTGAGCCGGTGTGCAGCAGGATGCTCCGCGATATCGACACGGTGGATTGCTACTACTCACGCTTTTCGGTGACGCACATTTCGCTGGCCCAGAGCTCGACCGACCAGTTCCGGCTCGATCCGATGCTGCGGGCGGCGGAACTGCTGGCGGATGCCGAAGTCGACGTCATCGCCTGGAACGGCGCCTCCGGCAGCTGGCTCGGGCTCGAATCCGACCGGACACTGTGCGCCAAGATCACCGAGGAAACCGGCATTCCGGCCACCACCGCCACTTTGGCACTGATCGAGGCCGCGAAGGCCAACGGCATGAAAACTTGCCACCTGGTCACGCCCTATAGCGACGCGCAGAATACGCTTATCGCCGAGGTCTACGCATCCGAGGGCATCCGGATCGTCAACAGCCGGGCGGCCAACCGCACCATCAACCGGGACATCGGATCGGTGCCGTTCGAAGAGATCGACGCGATGTTTGCTGACGTGATGCGCGATCCGGCGGATGGCGTCTGCGTTCCGTGCACGAATTTTCCGCTTGTCCGGAAAGTCGAGGATTTCGAGGCGCGCTACGACACTCTCGTCTACGACACCATCGCCGCAGTGATGTGGAAATCGATGCTGATGGTGGGCGCCGATCCGGCGAAAATCACCGGTTGGGGTGCGCTGTTCCAGCAGCCCGCATTGGCCGCCCATGGCTGACGAGCAAACGGAACCCGGATTCCGGCCGGTCCACCGCGGCTGGTTCAGCCCGGATCGGATCGGCGGCACCGCGGGCGTCGTGCTCGGGCTGGTCGCCGTCGAGGAAGCGGTTCGCCTCTATCACCTGCGCACCGGGCCGCTGGTCGGGGATCACGTGATGCCCGCCGCGGTCGGCATCCTGCTCGTGATCTTCGGCGTCCTGCTCATGGCGCGCGCCGACAGCAACGTGTTCATCGAAAAGTTCCCGACGGGGACGGTGCTAGCGCGGCTGATCGGGTCCTTTGTCATCCTCTTCGCCTACTGGCTCCTGATGGACCGCCTCGGCTACGTGGCGAGCACGCTCATCGTCAGCATCGGCCTGTTCAAGGTGATGAGCGAGTACGGCTGGTTCAAATGCCTGCTCTATGCGGCGATCACCAGCGCCGCGCTCGGGTACCTCTTCATGAATCTGCTCAACATTCCGCTGCCCAGCGGCTTGATCAGCTTCGGCTAAGGACGTCAAAGGCATGGATACTTTCCATATGTTGGTTATGGGCTTCGGGGGCGCGCTGACGCCAACGAACCTGATGATGGCCATGCTGGGCGCCCTGATCGGCTCGCTGGCCGGCATGATCCCCGGCGTCGGTCCGACACCCGCCATTGCCATCCTGATGCCGCTGACCACCGCGCTGGGCCCGACCGAGGGCGTGATCATGCTATCTGGCATCTACTATGGCGCGATCTACGGCGGATCGACAACCGCGATCCTATTGAACATTCAGGCGGAACTGCAGGCCGTGCCGGTGTGCTTTGATGGCCATCAGCTGGCGAAGAAGGGACGGGGAGGGCCGGCGCTCGGCATTGCCGCGATCTCGTCGTTCGTAGCCGGTGTGCTAGGCGTCCTCGGCCTCGTGTTCTTTGCGCCATTGCTGGCCGACCAAGCACTGAAGTTCGGCCCGCCCGAATATTTC
>JAQGKB010000143.1 GCA_028290345.1 Hyphomicrobiales bacterium
TGGGGGCAGTGAGGTCCACCCCCGGCGCGACGATCGTCGTACCCTTCATGCTGCCGAAAATTGATGACCGGGGAAATGTGGCGGCCTTCTTTTCTGCCCGAGGCAAGTCTGGCGCTTTCTCAGGAGCAGGCAATTTAGCAGCGTGATCGAATTGAGCCTGTGCCATTTCAGCAAACCCGTTGTTCTCTTCGGTTGGTGCGAAGACCAATACCTCACCGGCGACGTCGACCTGCTCCGTCTTGAACCCCGCCGCCAACCACGCCGCAGTCATGACGTTGTTGTGCGGATTGTTGCTCCACCAAGCCCGGACGTGCTTCGATTTGGTAGGCAACCGAAAGCCCAGAACCTCTTCGATCTCTTCGAAAGTCATCCGCAGTTTTTGTCCGCGATGCCTAGTGAGGTAGTCCGCGAGTGGAGCGTATTTTGAAGCCATGACAGCCTCCTGAATCCGAAGAACAAAAATAGTACAAACACACACTGTGTGTCAAGGGCACGAGGGTGTGTGTATCCGATCTGTTCTTTGAAGGTTCTTGGCCAGACTGGCGGAACCTAGCTCCGCTCGAACCCCCGCTTGAGCTCCCAATCCGTAACCCGCCGGTCATATTCGAACTGCTCCCACTCGGCGGTGTGCACATAATGGCTGACCACCCCTTCGCCGAACGCCGCCTTCAGCATGTCGGAGCCCTTCAGCGCCCCAATGGCGTCGCGCAAGGTTTTCGGCACCTCGCGCAGTTCCTTGCCCAGATACGCGTCGCCGGAAAATGCCGGCTCCAGTGCCAGCTTGCGTTCGATGCCGTCGATGCCGGCGGCGATCAGGGCGGCGTAGGCGAGATAGGGGTTGAGATCGGCGCCGCCAATGCGGCATTCGATGCGGATGCCCTTGCTGTTCTCGCCACAAAGGCGGAACCCGGCCGTGCGATTGTCGTGGCTCCAGATCGCCTTGGTCGGCGCAAACGTGCCGGCCTGGAAGCGCTTGTAGGAGTTGATGTAGGGCGCGAGGAAATAGGTGATTTCCTGGGCGTGCGCCAACTGGCCGGCGACGAAATGCTGCATCAGTTCGGACATGCCGAACTCGGCGCTCGGCTCGAAGAACGCCGGCTGGCCCTTGCTGGCCAGCGACATGTGGATGTGGCTCGACGAGCCGGCGAGGCCATAGTCCCATTTGGCCATGAAGGTCACCGATTTGCCCTGCGCGAAGGCGATTTCCTTGATGGCGTTCTTCAGCACCACGTGCCGGTCGGCCATGGTCAGCGCGTCGGCGTATTTGACGTTGATCTCTTCCTGGCCCGGGCCCCATTCGCCCTTCGAGTTCTCGACTGGAATGCCGGAGGCCTGCAATTGCTTGCGCACGGCGCGCATCACCCCTTCTTCCTTGGTGGTCTGGAAGATGTGGTAGTCCTCGATGTAGTAGCCGGCCGTAGTGAGGTTGCGGTAGCCTTTGTCGAAGGCCGTGCGAAAGGCGTCATCGAACAGGTAAAATTCCAGTTCCGAGGCGAAATTCGCCGAAAAACCCATCTTATCGAGCCGAGCGAGTTGCGCTTTCAGCATCGCCCGTGGCGAATGTGGAATGGGCTCGTGATGGTGGTGATCGACGAGGTCGGCGAGAATGATCGCGGTGCCTTCGAGCCAAGCGGCCCGCATAAGGGTTGAAAGGTCGGCCTTCATCACGAAGTCGCCATAGCCTTTCGCCCAATTTGCAGCCTCGTAGCCGGGCACCGGCTCCATATCGATGTCGTTGGCGAGTAGGTAGTCGCAGCCATGCGTCTCGTCGTGCGCGCTTTCGAGGAAGAATTCGGCCTGGAAGCGCTTGCCGATCAGGCGGCCCTGCATATCGGGAAAGGCCACCAGCACGGTATCGATCAGGCCCTTGGCCACGTCGGATTTCAGCGCATCGAGGCTATAGGCAGCGGCCATTTGCGGCTCCTTGAAAACGGATTGCGTCGAGTTGAACCGCGGCATCGGCCGCGGTCCAGATACGTCTTGCTTATTCGGCTGGCGTGCCGAACCGCGCCTCGGCGGCGGCGATTTCGGCCTGGCGCCTGAGGATGGCGTCCCCGATCGGCGGACCCTTGAAACGCTTGTTCTCGAAGGCGAACCAGAGGATCGCGGCGAGGACCAGGAAGGCCAGGGTAATCCACAGCACGTTGCTGTTGGGTGGCTGCACGGCGATGTAGATGATCAGGGCCATGCCGAGCACCGACAACACCGCAAAGACCCGATAGAGCGGTATGCCGATATTCCAGGGACCCATGGTGGGCCATTTCGCCGTGCCGATGGCAAAGAACCCGGCAACGATCGGAACCGTGAACGACAGGAACAGGAAGATCAGCGTGGCGTTGACGGTGATAGTGTAGATGTTGGAGCCACCCACTGAGACCGTCTGCGCCAGCCAGACGAAGAGGATCTCGAGGATGGCGCCGGTCCAGATGGCCACCACCGGTGTGCGGAAGCGGACCGAGACCGACGACACGGACTTGCTGACCAGCGGGAGGCCGCCATCGCGAGTGAAGGCAAAGATCATCCGCGACGTCGAAGTCACCGTAGCCAAACCGCAGACGAACTGCGCGACGAGGATCAGGACGTAGAGCAGGGTGACTAGCCAGGCCGGCATGATCGAGGTCAGCGTCCAGAAGAAGACGTTAAAACCCTGCTTTGCGCCGGCGGCAAGATCCGGGATGGCGATGGCGATGGCCGAGACCATGACCCAACCCACGAGCGAAGATATGACGACGGCGTTGATGATGCCCCTGGGCACCGAGCGCGAGGCCTGGACTGTTTCCTCGGAGGTGTGGGCCGAGGCATCGTAGCCGGTGATCGTATAGATCGGCAGCAGCAGGCAGAGCGCGAAGAGATACGTCAAATTGTCGCTTTGCGGGAAAACGTTGCCACCCGCGTCACCCGAATAATTGGTGAAGGTCCAAAGCCGCGACCAGTCATGCGTAGGCGCGAAGATCAGCAGCGCGCCCACGAGGATGACGGTGGTGGCAAGGATCAAGTAGCCCGACCAGTCGGTGAGCAGCGCCGTGAGCTTGATACCGAGGTGGTTGATGATCGCCTGGAGAACGGTGATGCCGGCGACGAGGAGCACGATCTGCAGGGGCGTGCCGGTGATATTGAAGACGGAGCCGAAAGTGCCGACGAAAAAGAATGCCGTTCCGATGTTGATGGCACCCATCACGGTAATCAGGCCGAGCAGGTTGAGCCAGGCCGTGATCCAGCCGGTAAAGCGGTTTCCCAGGATCGAGCCCCAGTGATAGAGACCGCCCGCCGTGGGGTAGGCCGAGGCGATTTGCGCCATGGCGACGGCAAAGAAGCCGGAAACACAACACCCGATTATCCAGCCGATGCCGGCACCAGCGCCACCGACCGAGGAGGTTGCCTGCGCAAACGAATTGATGCCGCCGGAGAGAATGCAAATGATCGAAAACGAGATGGCGAAATTCGAGAATCCACTCATTCGCCGCGACAGTTCCTGGGCATAGCCCATGGAGTGGAGGATTTTCACATCCTCATTGTGTTCCGACGCCATAACCTGGTCCTTCCTTCTGCCCATTTGATTGCTGCGAAGATCTACCCAGTGTTGCCGGTGTGCCGTTGAGCGCCCTTTGCGCTCTCTCGAGACATCGGGCCAGCCGGAGCGCCCAGCGGGCTACCCCGTTTGGTTCGAGAATTTCGTCGTTGCGGATTTCGATCATGGTGGCTGGAAAGCCCCTGTCGTCGCCGTGGTGTTCGAGGGTGAAGGTGACCCCGTTCAATGCCGCATAAGGCTCGTTCCAGCCGATATTGAGCGTGGATTCGTCGGCCTGCAGCGCGTCGCGCAAGGCGCGTGTAAAGCGCTGGTCGACGGCATGGATCAGCCCTATTGGCCACGGGCGCGGCACGTCCTTGTAGATTGGGGTGAAGGAATGGGTGGTGACGAGAATGGTCTCGCGGCCCTCGACGGCGCGCTGGTCGAGCAAGGCGGCGATGGCTTGGTGGAATGGCCTATGAAAAGCTTCTATGCGGTACGCCCGCTCAGCGGCGCTCAACTCGGCATTGCCGGGGATGGCGGTGCGTTCGCTAAGCGTGGGGATGAGGTCGGGCGCATCGCCATCGCGGTTGCAGTCGATCACCAGCCGCGACACCGTCGATTGCACCAGCGGCGCATCGAGCAGCGTGACCAGTTTGTTCGCCACCGCCAGCGCGCCCGGATCCCAGGCGATGTGCATCAGCCGCTCGATCGCGCTCAAGCCGAGGTCGCCGTATGACTCCGGAATGCGGTTGGAGGCATGGTCGCAAACCAGGACGAAGGGCGAGCGCCCCTCGGCATTGATCACCAGCGCCGGCGGCAACAGGCTCGCCGCGTAGCGCGAAGCCAGTCCGGGTCCAACCATTTCACCCCCGCGCGACGAAACATGGTCCGTCGCAAAACCTTCATCGGCCGGCCCTCACCGGTTTCGATAAAGATTAACCGGAGTTGAATGAGTTTTTTCCGGCCTGTCAAACCGGCGTTGCGTGGAAAGCGACGTCTGCACGACAATATTTGACCTTCCGGTCAACTTCCCCGGGTCTTGGCAGGTCTTGGCGGCCGCCGGGCCAGGCAGAATGCGGTCAGCTATTGATATGCGCCTTCAAGAACTCGCGTGCGCCGAGGGTAATCTTGCCATCGACAGCGCCGATCGCCGCCTTGTCCTTGCCGTCGAAATCCAAGCCCCGCAGCACGGTGCGGATGACGTTAAGGCGGGTGCGGCGCTTGTCGTTGGCCCGGATTATGGTCCACGGCGCGTAGTCGGTATCGGTCGCCTCGAGCATGGTGTTGCGCGCCTGTGAATAGGCCTCCCAGCGGGGAAGGGCCTCGAGATCGATCGCCCCCAGTTTCCAGACCTTCAGCGGATCGTGCTTGCGATCGTGGAAGCGCTTTAGTTGCATCTCGCGGCCGATATCGAGCCAGAACTTGCAGAGGTGAATGCCGTCATTGGTCAGCATGCGCTCGAAGCGCGGAGCCTCGACCAGGAATGCGGCGGTCTGCTCGGGCGTGCAGAACCCCATCACTGGCTCAACGCCGGCGCGGTTGTACCACGAGCGGTCGAACAGCACCGTCTCGCCTGCCGCGGGGAGGTAGTCGATATAGCGCTGGAAGTACCATTGCGTGCTTTCGCGGTCATTGGGTTTGGGCAGCGCCGCGATGATGTTGTAGCGGGGATTGAGATATTCGAGATAGGTCTTGATGGTGCCGCCCTTGCCGGCCGCGTCGCGCCCCTCGAACACCAGCATGATCCGCTCGCCCGACTTTGCAAGGTGCGCCTGCAGCACTACCAGCTGCATTTGCAGCGCCAGCAGGGCCTTGTCATATTCGTCGCTATCGAGCTTTTCCGAATAGGGGTAGTCCCCCGACAGCAGGGCCGCCTTCTTGATGGCCTTGGGCAGCACCGGGTCTTCGAGGACGAAATTGTCATACGGATCAAGCAAGGCGGTTCTCCAACAACGGGCATCCAGTTTCCGGTTCACCATGCCGCAAATGCGGCAAATGCCCTTCCCGAACGTGCTATGAAGCCGCCGAACGTGCAAGGGGAGCTGATTCCAGCTGCCGTTCGCGGCGCTGAACTACACAAGGATTGCGGGAAGCCGGCATGACGCACGATGCCTCCAATGAACCCAAAGTCGGCGCACGGGCCCGCTGGAGCAAGCGGTTCTACAACCGGCGGCTGTTGCTGGCCGTCACCGCGCTGGTATTCCTGGTGTTCGTTGGGTGGGGCCATCTCCTGCCGCTCGATGCGTTTGTCGGCTTTGCCGTGATCGCGATCGTGGCGCTGGTGGCGCCACGGCCGGTCGGCACGACCATTCAGACCTCGAACCCGGATTTTCGCATCGATGCGGTGCGCGACCAGGCGATGCGGCACTTCGCCGATACACTCTCCGATCCCTGCATCATCCTCGACCGGCGTTCGATCATCGTGCATCGCAACCCAATCGCCGCGCGGCAGTTACCCATCTCAAATCGGGGAGATCCGATCGCCTTATCCATCCCCAAACCGGCCCTGCTACGAGCCATCGAGTCCGCGCGCCGAACCGGAGTGATCCTCAGCAAAGAACTGCAACAGACACTGCCGACTC
>JAQGKB010000154.1 GCA_028290345.1 Hyphomicrobiales bacterium
TGTCTAGTCAGTAGTCGCATAATACCGCGCCTGAAAAACATTCCAGACACGCTCATGCAGCGTGCTGAGCCCCGCCTGCGCTCGTCGCCGCCCAATATTGATTTTGTATTACGGTATCATTACGTTACCGGCTCGCCACATTAAATCTCGGTAACAATCTCGCGCGCTTCGGGGGTCGATTTGGCTGACTAAGCGCGGCCGCGCGCCCTTGGTTCAGCGCGGCACTCGGCCCTCCACCGGATGCACCGGATCGGTATAACCGGGGGTCGAGACGTGGCCGGCCGGCACGAGCCCGTCGATAAACGCTTCGTCCGCCGCATCGAGCTTTACATCCAGGGCGCGGATGTAGCTGTCCCAGTGCGCCTCGGTGCGCGGACCGGCGATCGCGGCCGAAACCAACTTGTTGTTCAAGACCCACGCCAGGGCGAAATCGGCGGGGGTGATCCCCTTGCTCTTGGCGTGCGCCGCGATCTGCTGCGCGATGGCCAGCGATTCCGGCCGGAACTCGGTTTCGAGGATGCGCCTGTCGCGGCGTCCGGCGCGGCTATCGGCGGCAGGCGCCTGGTTGGGCTGGTATTTTCCGGTCAGCACGCCGCGCGCCAGCGGGCTGTAGGAGACTACGCCGAGGCCGTAGAATCCGGCGGCCGGCAATTGCTCGGTTTCCGCGGTGCGGTCGACGATGTTATAGAGCGGCTGGCTGGCGATCGGCCGGTCGATGCCGATCTGGTCGGCGAGATGGGAGACCTCGGCAATGCGCCAGCCGCGGAAATTCGAAACGCCGAAATAGCGCAGCTTGCCGGCCCTGATCAGATCGGCGATGGCGCGCACCGGTTCCTCCAGCGGCGCATCGAACACTGCACGATGGAAGTACAGCAGGTCGATATAATCGGTGCCGAGCCGGCGCAACGCCTTCTCGACCGCCTCGATCAGCCATTTTCGCGAATAGCCGCCGATATTGGGGCCGCTGGCCGGAGCGTTGACGAATTTTGTCGCCAGCACCCAATGGCTGCGCTGCGCCTTGATCCCGGCGCCGACGACGGCCTCGGAGTTTCCAGCGTGGTAGACGTCGGCGGTATCGATGAAGTTGATACCCTGCTCGCGGGCCCTGTCGATGATGCGGTGCGCCACCGCATCTTCGGTCTCGCCGCCGAACATCATGGTGCCGAGGCAAAGCGGCGAGATTTTCAGCGCGCTGCGCCCGAGATAGCGATAATCAACCATGGAAGTCTCCAGATTCTGCATGGGCGGCGACGCCCGGAGCGCTGCCCGCGAACCCACGCCGCACAAGTCTAGCATCCTCCTTGGGGCCGCTGTCGACGGCCAAAACGAAAAAGGCCCGTCGCGGAGGACGGGCCTTCAGAATTCGCGTCGCGGCACGGATTATTCCATGACGTGAATCATTTCTTCCTCTTTTGCGTCCTGCTTGGCGGTCATCTTGGCCATGGCCTTGGGGCCGCGCAGGAAGAAGACGATCGGGATGGCGACGATCGTCACGTACATCATCAACTTGAAGTCATCGAGGAAGGCGATCATCGCGCCCTGCTGGCTGACCAGCTGGTCGATGATCGACAACGTCTGCGGGCCGGCGCCGACCAGCCCCGGTACCGCCCGAGTGCCGGGCGAGAACTGGTTCACCCGTTCGGCCAGTTCGGCATGGTTGACCACCGTCATCTGCGCCAGGACCGTGGTCACCAGCGAGATGCCGACGCCCGAGCCGACGTTGCGGACCAGGCTGAACATGCTGGTCGCATCGGTGCGGTACTTGGTGTTGATGGTGGCGAAGGCAATGGTCGAAAGCGGCACGAACACCAGCCCCAGGCCCAGTCCCTGAATGATGCTCGAGATGATGATCGGGGTCTGTGACATCACCACGTCGAACTCGGTCATCATGTAGAGCGAATAAACCGTCAGCAGCAGCCCGACCAGGATCAGCGCCCGCGTATCCACCTTGCCGACCAGCCGGCCGACGAGGATCATCGAGAGCATCGTGCCGACGCCGCGCGGCGCCATGACGATGCCGGTCTCGATCACGGGATAGCCCATCAAGCCCTGCAGCATCGGCGGCAGCAGCGCCAGGCCCGAGAACATGGTGAGGCCGATGATGAAGATGAAGATCAGCCCGGTCGCAAAATTGCGGTCGGCAAACATCCGCAGGTCGACGAACGGCTCCTTGGCCGTGGCGCAATGCACCACGAACATCCAGATGCCGCTGATCGCCAGCCCGAGATAGAGCCAGATTTCAGGTGAGGAGAACCAATCCTGCTGCTGCCCGCGGTCGAGTAGCAACTGCAGCGCGCCCACGGAAAGCCCCAGCATGGCGAAGCCGAAGAAATCGAAGCGCCGGATCTTGATCGTGCCGCCGGGCATGTAGATGAACAGGGCCGTCAGCGCCAGGATGCCGATCGGCAGGTTGACGAGGAACACCGCGCGCCAGTTGAACGACTCGGTCAGCCAGCCGCCAAGCGTTGGTCCGATGATCGGCCCGACCATGATGCCGGCGCCGAAAATCGCCATGGCCTGGCCGAATTTTTCGCGCGGGTTGATATCAAGCAGGATGGCCTGTGCCAGCGGCACGATCATGGCGCCGCATATCCCCTGGGTGACGCGGAACAGCACCATCTCATCGAGACTGGTGGCGATACCGCACAGCAGCGAGGCGACGGTGAAGCCGCTGACAGCGATCAGCAGCACCTGCTTGCGGCCGAGCCGATCCGCCACCCAGCCGGTCAGCGGAGTGGCGATGGCTGCGGCCACGATATAGGAGGTCAAGACCCAGTTGATCTCATCCTGGGCGGCGCCAAGGCTCGCCTGCATATGGGGCAGAGCCACGTTGGCAATGGTGGTATCGAGCACCTGCATGATCGTGGCCAGCATCAGGGCCGCGGTCAGCATGCCGCGGCTCTTGACCTGAACCGCGGCCTCGCCCGGTTTCGGAGGCGTACTCATTTTGTGGCGACCGTCCCCTCGGGCTTGGTGTCGACGCTGACGGCGGCGCTCATGCCGGTGCGCAACGGCTGGGCCGAAGTACCATCAACCTTGATGCGAACCGGGATGCGCTGCCCCACCTTCACCCAGTTGCCCGTGGCGTTCTGCGCCGGGATCAGGGAGAATTCCGAACCGGTGGCGGCGCCGATGCTGTCCACATGGCCAGCCAGCTTCACCCCGGGATAGGCGTCGACCGTCACATCCGCCGGCTGGCCGTCCTTGAGGGTGGTCAGCTGGGTTTCCTTGAAATTGGCAACCACCCAGGTATCGCCGGTCTCGACGAGGCTGGCGATGGTGGAGCCGGGCGCCACGAACTGCCCCACATTGAGGCTGGCCACCTGGCTGATGATGCCATCGGCCGGGGCCACGATGCTGGTGTTGGCCAGATCGCGCTTGGCGCTCGCGACAGCGGCCTGCGCCGTCTGCACCGCCGGGTGGTCGTCAGTCACAATCGTCGGATTGCCGCCCAGCGCGGCCACGGCGCCCGCAACTTCCTGCTGCGCCAAGGCGACGGCCGTATCGGCGTCCTGCGCCGAGATGCGCACGTCATCGACCGCGGCGGCAGTGGCAAAGCCCTTGCCGGCGAGGCTGTCATTGCGCCCGAGTACCCGCTGGCGGATATCCTGCGTGCTCTTGGCCGCGCTGAGCTTGGCCTGCGCAGTGGTATAGCCGACGCGCAGCTGGTCGACATTGACGCGGGCGCTGGCCAGCGCCGCATTGGCCTTGTCCAGCGCGATCTTGTACGGCGCCGGATCGATGTCGAACAGCACGTCGCCGGCCTTCACCACCTGGTTCTCATGCACCTTGACGTCGATGATCCGCCCGGCGATGTCGGCCGAGAGGGCCACCTTGGGCTGCTGCACATAGGCATTGTCGGTATCGACGAAGCGCCCGCCGGTCAGCCAGAAATAGGCCCCGGCAGCGGCAAGAATCACCGGCACCGAGATCAGCAGCGCCAACCGACGGCCCTTGCGCTTCGGCTTTTGCGGCGGCGCGACCGGCGCAGCCGCCTGTTGCGGGGCGACGGCAGGTGACGGCACGGCCGGCTGCTGCTCGACCTTTTCCAGGGTCACGGAAACGGGTTCGGCCTCGCCTTGGGCGGGCGGTTTAACGCGAGCGTTCATTATTGATCTTCCTTGAGCAATGCATTGTGTGTGGAAAGGTTGGCGCAGACCAGGGCGAGCGCCTTGAGCAGGGTTTGCCGGTCCGTCTCGCCGATGCCGCGCAGTGCGTCTTCATAGACGCCCCCGGCGATGATGCGCATCTCCGCGACCAGGGCGCGGGATTTTGGGGTGATGCGCACCAGCTTGGCGCGACTGTCGCTGGGGTCGGGCACGCGCTCGACGAGCAGCTTGCTCTCCAGCCGGTCGATGATGCCGCTCAGCGTCATCGGATCGGTTTCCGTCAGGCTCGCGAGCGTCACCTGCGACAGCCCATCGGCCTTCGACAACTGCGCGATGGCGCGCCATTGTGGCAGGGTCAGGTCGTGCTGGCGCGCGTGCTCGTCAAAGCGGCGGCGCAACAGGCGCGCTACGTCGTGCACAAGGTAGCCGAAGCCACTCGTCTTGTTGTCGCTCATCTCGGCGGTCTGGGTTATTGCGTTCATAAGGGCACATATAATAAGTGCGCTTACTAAATCAAGCGCGCAAATGCGCCGCATGGCCGCTGTGCGCCACCTGCAGAGATCGTGATGAGAAATCGATTAACGCCGGCAAACCCTTCAGGCCGACAGCAGCTCCGGCTTCACTTCCTCGAGTTCGATCAGCGTGCCATCGAAATCCTTCGGATGCAAAAACAGCACCGGCCGCCCATGCGCCCCGATCCTCGGCCGCCCATCCCCCAACACCCGCGCTCCGGCAGCCGTGAGGGTTTCGGCGGCGGACAGCAGGTCGTTCACCTCGAAACAAAGATGATGCACCCCGCCATTGGGGTTTTTCTCAAGGAAGCCGGCAATGGGTGAGTTTTCGCCCAACGGCGTCATCAGCTCGAGCTTGGAGTTTTCCAGCTCGACGAAGACGACGGTGACGCCGTGCTCCGGAAGGGGCTGCGGCGCGGTGACACGGGCGCCGAGCAGATCACGGTATTTGGCCGTGGCGGCAGCCAGGTCCGGAACGGCAATGGCGACGTGATTAAGACGGCCGATCATGGTTTCACCACCTCCCGGCTCCGTCGTTTCCCTCCCCCTTGTGGGGAGGGATCATGGGTGGGGGTACGCAGCCGCCCCGCAAGCTCCGCCTCGATCAAGCCTATTACCCCATCCAAGTTTTCCATCACATCGTGGTTCAAAATGCGCACGATATCGTAGCCTTCGTTCTTGATGAAATTGTCGCGCTCAGCGTCATACTGCATCGCCGCATCAGACCCGTGCGTATCGCCATCGATCTCGATGACCAGCGACGCCTGGTGACACACAAAATCCGCATAGTAGCGCCCGATGGGGACTTGGCGGCGAAAGTGAAAGCCCAGAGGCCGGAGCCCGCGCAGCAGCGTCCACATCCGCGCCTCGGCCGGTGGCATGCGTTTGCGCAGTTTTCTTGCAAGCTCAATGCTCAACTGCCCACCCCCACCCTTGATCCCTCCCCACAAGGGGGAGGGAGACACTAAAGCCCTGCAATCAGGCGCAAAACGTACGCCTCCATCGCTCGCTCCCCCTTGTGGGGAGGGAAGCGGCAGCGGGTGGGGGTAAGCCCAGAACTCCACCCCCTCCCCACTCACAACGGAATATTATCGTGCTTCTTCACCGGCATGGATTGCCTCTTGTGCCGTAGCGTCTCGAACGCCCGCGCCACCCGCCGCCGGGTGCCGTGCGGCATGATGACGTCATCGATAAACCCCCGCTCCGCCGCCACGAACGGATTGGCGAAGCGGTCTTCATACTCCTTGGTGCGCTTGGCGATCTTGTCCTTGTCGCCCAACTCGGCCCGATACAAAATCTCGGTTGCGCCCCTGGCCCCCATCACCGCGATTTCGGCCGAAGGCCAGGCGTAGTTCACATCGGCCCGGATGTGCTTGCTCGCCATCACGTCATAGGCTCCACCATAGGCTTTTCGCGTGATCACCGTCACCTTCGGCACCGTCGCCTCGGCATAGGCGAATAAGAGCTTCGCCCCGTGCTTGATGATGCCGCCATATTCCTGCGCCACGCCGGGTAGGAACCCCGGCACGTCGACCAGCGTCAGGATCGGGATATTGAAGCAATCGCAAAAGCGGATAAAGCGCGCGGCTTTCTTGCTGGAATTGATATCGAGGCACCCCGCCAGCACCAGCGGCTGGTTGGCAACCACGCCTACCGTCGAGCCGTTGAGGCGGATGAAGCCGGTCAGGATGTTGCCGGCATGGTCCTTCTGGATTTCGAGGAAATCACCCTCGTCGGCGATCTTGAGCACCACTTCGCGCATGTCATAGGGCTTGTTGGCGCTGTCGGGGATGATGGTGTCGAGGCTGTCCTCGCGCCGGTCGATCACATCATTGGTGCGCACCACCGGCGCCTTCTCATTGGCCGACAGCGGCAGGAAATCGAACAGCCGCCGCACTTCCAGCAGCGTCTCGATGTCGTTTTCGAACGCCGCATCGGCGACCGAAGAGATTTTCGTGTGCGTCGAGGCGCCGCCGAGTTCCTCCTGTGTCACGATCTCGTTGGTGACGGTTTTCACCACGTCCGGCCCTGTGACGAACATGTAGCTCGTATCCTTGACCATGTAGATGAAGTCGGTCATCGCCGGCGAATAGACCGCCCCGCCCGCGCACGGCCCCATGATCACCGAAATTTGCGGGATTGCGCCCGAGGCCATCACATTGCGCAGGAATACATCGGCATAGCCGCCCAGCGCCGCCACGCCCTCCTGGATGCGTGCCCCGCCTGAATCGTTGAGCCCGATGATCGGCGCCCCGTTCTGCACCGCCAGGTCCATCACCTTGCAGATTTTCTTCGCGTGCGTCTCGGACAGCGAGCCGCCGAACACGGTAAAATCCTGCGAGAACACATAGGTCAGCCGGCCATTGATCGTGCCCCAGCCGGTGACCACGCCATCGCCGGGGATGATGGTCTCATCCATGCCGAAATCCGTCGCCCGGTGGGTGACGAACATGTCGTATTCTTCAAAGCTGCCCGGATCGAGCAACACGTCGAGCCGCTCGCGCGCCGTGAGCTTGCCCTTGCCGTGTTGCGTATCGATGCGCTTCTGACCGCCCCCGAGCCGCGCCTGGCTCCGCTTCTCCTCAAGCGCCTGGATGATCTTCTGCATGGCCCCGCCCGTGATTTTCGCTTCGCCCCGATTTGTCACAGGCTTTTACCGGACAGTCAAAAATTATCATTGGAGATGCCCGCCTTGCCTGTATATGGACTTCCGGGTCCCTTAGTTTAATAATGCAACTACATTGTCTTGAGGAGACTACCGATGCGGCGCACCAGTTTTGAGCATGCGGAGTGCCCGATCGCGCGGTCGCTGGATGTCATCGGCGACTGGTGGTCGCTGTTGATCGTGCGGGATGCCTTTGGCGGCAAGCGCAAGTTCGGCGATTTCCAGAAAAATCTTGGCATTGCCAAGAACATCCTCGCGGCACGGCTGCGTTCGCTGGTGAGCCACGGCATCCTGACGCTGGAAGCGGCGGAGGATGGCAGCCCGTACCAGGAATATGGCCTGACTGCGAAAGGCCGCGACCTGTTTTACGTGCTGGTGGCGCTGCGGCAGTGGGGCGACCGGCACCTGTTCGAGACCGAAGACGTGGCACCGGAACTGCTCGACAGGCAGTTGCACCGTCCCGTGGGTCAGCTGGAACTGCACGCAGCCGACGGCCGGCTACTGCGCCCCGGCGATACCATGCTGCGCCGGCGCCGCTGCGAAGCCCTGAACGGCGCCTGAGGTCAGGCGGCGCGCCACGCGGCGCGATGCACGAATTGCACCAGATCGTCGGCGCTGAGCGGGCGGGTGAAGGCATAGCCCTGCAGCACGTCGCAGCCGAGCCCCTTGAGAATGCGGGTGTGTTCCGGCGTTTCCACCCCTTCGGCCACCACGCCGATGCCGAGCGAGTGGCCGATCTCGATGATCGAGGCGATCAGGTGCGTCTGCGCCTTCGACTCCACGATCGGGATCACCAATTGTCGGTCGATCTTGAGCCGGCGCGGCCGCAGCTTCAGCAGGCTGACGATCGAAGCGTAGCCGGTGCCGAAATCGTCGATCTCGATATCGATGCCGAGATCCTTGATGTGGTCGATGTTCCAGGCGACGATCGCGTCGCTTTCATCGAGATAGATCGATTCCACCAGTTCGAACGACAGCGTGCCCGGCTTGATGTTGAGGGACTGCAGGCTCTTGATCAGGTTCTCGTCGCCGAGCCGCCGTGCCGATACGTTGACCGAGGCGCGCGGAATGCCGAGCCCCATGGCCTGCCAGCGCGAAAACTGCTGCAGCGTCTGTTCGAGGATGATCCGGTCGATGGTGGCAACCACGTTGAGTTCTTCGGCGATCGGCAAGAACACATCGGGCGCGACGATGCCGCGCGTTGGATGTACCCAGCGCGCCAGCGCTTCGACTCCGCAGATCCCGAGCGTATTGGCATCGAACTGCGGCTGGAAATACGCAACGAATTCCTGGTTTTCGATTCCGGCCAGGATCTCGTCCGCGATACGCTTGCTGTTGAAGATTTCCGCCTGCAGCGCATCGGTGAAAAACTCGTAGCGGTTGCGGCCCTGGCTCTTGGCGCGATAGAGCGCGATATCGGCATCGACGAGCAGCCGCTTGCCGTCGATCACCTTGCCGCGCTGGTAGGCGATGCCGACACTGACCCCGAACCGGCACTCATGCCCCTGATAGGGCACCGGCCGACGCATGTCGGTGATGATGCGGTCGGCAAGGCCCGCAAGATATTTCGGGCCCTTGCGCAACAGATTGACCACCACCACGAATTCGTCGCCGCCGATACGCCCGATGAAATCGTCCTCCCGCACATTGGCCCGCAGCACTTCGGCAGCGTGGATCAGCATCGCGTCACCCGCCGCGTGCCCGAGCGTGTCGTTGATCTGCTTGAAACGATCGAGGTCGATATGCAGCAAGGCCACGCACCCGCCATGGACGCGCGACTCCTGCGAGCGCGCCTCGAGTACCTGATCGAGATAGCGGCGATTGGGCAATCCGGTCAGCGCGTCGTGCAATGCGTTGCGTTCGATGCGCGCGGTAGCAGCCACTAGCTCGACGTTGCGCGCTTCGGTCAAGCTGTTGACGCGCTTCAACTCGGCGTTGAGCTCGAAATCGGCTGAAACGTCCCAGTTCACACCGACGATCCGTGAGGTTCCTATGGCATCGAAATAGAACGCGCCGATCGCCCGGATATGCCGCACCTTGTTTCCGGGCATCATCACCCGGTATTCCGACACATATTGGCCACCCGCCTCCAATGCGGCGGCGAATTCCTGCTCCGCCCGTTCCAGGTCGTCCGGATGCAGCGCCTTCATCCAGTGGCCGTAATTTCGCGGACCGCCATCGGATGGTAGCCCGTAAAGCTCGTTCATCCGGTCGTCCCAGACCAGCCGGTCCCGCTCGATGTGATATTCCCACACCCCGATCTCGGAGGTATCGAGCGCCAGCCCCAGCCGCCGCGACAAGGTCTCGAGTTGCTCCTCGCGGTCGCCCAGTTCGCGAATGTGGCTCTGCCGCTCATCCATGAGACGCCCGGCGACCAGCAACGGCACCAGCACCAGCGCCCCCGCGACAATGATGAGCAGGCGGAACAGCGTCTGATCCGGCGCATTGGCCGCCCAGCCGCCCTTCGGGGTCGCGGAGATATGCCACAACTCGGACGGCAACTGGACGTCGGCGCCAACCGGGTCGTCGGCCAGCACCGCTGCGTCTCCGAAAAAAGGCCGGCCGTTGCCAGGACCATCGGCATCGCTGAGCGCGATATCGATCGGGAGATCCGGATCGAGGAGACCGCTATCGGCGTAAATGTGGTGCGCGTCGACTACCCCCGAGACGATGCCCCAGAAGTTTGACCGATCCTTCGATCCGCCCAAATATACATGGAAGCTGGCGATGAAAGCCTGGCCGCCCTGCACCAG
>JAQGKB010000155.1 GCA_028290345.1 Hyphomicrobiales bacterium
TTGGCGAAGAAGGCCTATGCGGATTCCGGGCACACTGGCCCGCTGGTCATGAGCATCATCCAGCGCGATCCGGATGCGCAGGTCGCCCAGCTCATCCAGTCCATGTGCAAGCAGGTCGGCATCGATGTGCAGATTGAGGTGATGGAACGCACGGCCTGGGTGGAAAAGGTCGGCGGCGGCAATTTCCAGATGAGCCTGCAATCGGCCGGCACGCCGCAACCCGATCCGGACCGGACGTTCAGCCAGTATTATGCACGCTCTGCCGCGCAAAACTATTCCAAGATGTCCGACGCCCTGATCTTCGACCTAGTCGACAAGGCACGCTCGGAAATCGACCAGGAAAAGCGCCGGGTCATGTACGTGCAGATCCAGCAGCAGATCCTCGATCAGTACTACCAGACCTTCCACTACTGGGTGCGGCGCTTCACGATGCGGAACAAGACGGTGCACGGGATGCAGATCGAACGCGGCAACGGCTTCATCCTCACGCAGACCTCTATCGACGCATAGGTCTGTCCTCTCGCCGACATGGCTGTCCTGGCGCCATGTCGGCCCCCACTTTTTCGGGCGAAAGGCAGGGGCGAGCATGTCGAAGATTGACGGCACGATGACAATGGCGAAGCCGCAGCAAGATGCGGCCGATTTTGTGCTCGAAGTCGATGATCTTGCCGTCACCTTCCACGGTGAGGCCGGCGCGCTGAGCGTCGTCGACGGCGTGAGCCTGCGGGTTCGCCCCGGCAAGACCCTTTCGGTCGTGGGAGAATCCGGCTCGGGCAAATCCGTGACCAGCCTCGCCATCATGGGTCTGCTGACCGGGGCCAAGGTCACCGCCAAGACGCTCAAGCTGCGCGACCGCGACGGAGCGATTATGGACTTGCTGGACCTGCCGGAAAAGCAGCTGCGGCGGTTGCGCGGCTACGAAATGGCAATGATCTTCCAGGAGCCAATGACCAGCCTCAACCCCTCGCACACGGTTGGCCGGCAGATTGCCGAGGTGCTGCACATCCACAAGAAGATCGGCGCACGCGAAGCCAACGAAGCGGCCGTCGCCATGCTGACGCGCGTCGGCATTCCCGACGCGGCGCGGCGTGCCGACGCCTATCCGCACGAATTGTCGGGCGGCATGCGCCAGCGCGTAATGATCGCCATCGCCCTCGCCTGCAATCCCAGCCTGATGATCGCCGACGAGCCGACGACCGCGCTCGACGTCACCATCCAGGCGCAGATCATCGAGGAACTCCGCCGCCTGCAGGACGAACTCGGCATGGCCATGCTGTTCATCACCCATGACCTCGGCGTCGTCGCCGAGGTCGCCCACGACGTGGCGGTGATGTATGCCGGACAGGTCGTCGAGCAGGGTTCGGTGATCGAGGTGCTGAAGCATCCGCGCCATCCCTATACCCGGGGCCTGCTGAACTCGGTGCCGCGTCCCGACCGCGAGCGCGAAGGTAAACTGCGCGCCATCCCGGGCCGCGTCCCGGATATGGGCAACATGCCGGAGGGCTGCCGCTTCCACCCGCGTTGTGCCTATGCGCAAGCCGGGCGCTGCGACGTGGCGGTGCCACCGCTCGAAACCGCAGCCGGCGAGCACAAAGTCCGCTGTGTCCGCTGGCGGGAGTTGAACATCTGATGAGCAGCGAACTCGCACCGATTCTCGAGGTCAAGGGGCTGCGCAAGGTGTTCCAGCTCAAGGCCGGTTTTTTCGGGCGCGACGATGGCGCCCTCGTCGCAGTGCAGAACGTTTCGTTCTCGATTCGGCGCGGCGAAATTCTGGCGCTCGTGGGTGAAAGCGGCTCCGGCAAGACCACCACCGGACGATTGATCTTGCGCCTGATGGAACCGAGCGGCGGCAGCGTGAAGTTCGATGGCGAGGACCTCCTGCCGCTGTCGCAGCCGGCGATGCGGGCCTATCGCAAGCGCATGCAGATTGTCTTTCAGGACCCTTTTTCCTCGCTCAATCCCTATACCCGGATCGGGGATGCGCTCGAGGAGCCGCTCGTCATTCATCATCTCGGGCAAACGCGGCGCGAACGGCGCGACCGCGTCAGCGAGTTGATGGAGATGGTCGGGCTTTCGCCCAGCCAGATCGATCGGTTCCCGCACGAATTCTCCGGCGGACAGCGGCAGCGCATCGGCATTGCCCGGGCGCTTGCCGTGGAACCGGACTTCGTGGTCGCGGACGAACCGGTCTCGGCGCTCGACGTCTCGGTGCAGGCGCAGATCGTCAACCTCTTGGAAAGCCTGCAGGAACGGCTCAGCCTGGCCATGCTGTTCATCGCGCACGATCTAGCCATCGTTCGGCACATCGCCGACAACGTGGCGGTGATGTATCTGGGCCATATCGTCGAGATGGCGCCGACGCACGATATTTTCGCCAATCCCAAGCACCCCTATACCGAGGCGCTGCTCTCCGCCGCGCCGATCCCCGACCCGGAAGTCCGGCACCAGCGCATCGTGCTGGAAGGCGACATCCCGAGCCCGCTCAATCCGCCCTCCGGATGCCCGTTCCGGACCCGCTGCCGCCATGCGCGGCCGCAATGCGCCGAGGCGCCAATGCAGTTGCGCGCGGTCGCGCCGGGACACCTGACGGCCTGCATCCGCGTCGAGCAGATCTATGGCGTCGATGGTCCGTCGCACCCGGCTGCCTGACTGTCGCTAGAGCACACCCGAACAACTTCGGAACAATTTTTGACATTTGCTCCATCAATTCATACTAAGGTCGGAAAAGCAGATTTGAGGAGTTGCAATTGACGGTGACGGAACGTTTCGAGGCGCTGTCTGGGCGGCAGCAGAGTCTCAGCGACCTGGTCCACGAACAAATGTTGTCGCTGATCACGGATGGAACGTGGCCGGCCCGATCCCGGCTGCCGTCCGAAGTCGAACTCGTCGCCCGCTTCGGCGTTTCGCGCCCGATCGTCCGCCAGGCTTTGGCGCGCCTGCGGGATGGCGGCTTCGTCGCCTCGCGGCAGGGTTCTGGCAGTTTCGTCCAGGCGCTGGAGCCGGCGAAGGCCGATGTGCATTTTCCGGCGATCAACAGTGTCGCAGACCTCGAACGCTGCCTGCATTTTCGCGAAGGCGTCGAAGGCGAGGCCGCTGCGGCGGCAGCGACCTATCACACCGAGCCGCGAGTGGCGCAGTTGCGCGAAGCGGCGGCCCGGGTCAGTGCTGGCGAACTTGGCCTTGGCTCGTCCGAACTGGATTTCGCCTTCCACCTCGCCGTTGCCGAGGCGTCGGAAAACCCGTTCTACGTCAACACCCTCAGTTCGCTGAAGGAGCAGGTTCTGTTCGGCATGAACCTGGCGCGAAGCTTTTCCAAGCAGAACGGCCCGGCCGCCCTCGCCATCGCCGAGCAACACGCGGCCATCGTCGAAGCCATCGTCGCCCGTGACCCGGAGCGCGCCCGCGAAAGCATGCGCAAACATCTGGGATGGGCCAGACAAAGACTGCTGACAGGCATCGGCAATGGCCAGTAAGCAGCATTTTGGGGTTTGCCATCCGCTGCATCCGTCATAGGCTGATGGCGACATGATCTTGATGCTGAGGAGACATCATGATTGCGGCGCCTAATCTGTTTGAAGAATTTTCTCGAAGGAGTTGCTTCGAGTTCAGGATCGGAATCGAAGGGGAGGCAGCGGCCGCGGCGGCGCGATGCCGGTCTGCCAGCGATGCGCGGCTCCTGTCCGAACTCATCGACAGGCTGGACGAGGTGAAGAAGACCTCCGATCTAGGGATTGATGAGGATTTTGCCTTCCACATCGCCATCGCTCACGCATCGAAGAACGACTATTTCGTCAGCGTGCTGAACTCGCTCAGGGACAGCATATGCGAGGGCATGGTGCTCGCACGCACCACCACTGGCCTGAATACGGTCGAGAAGCTTACCGCGATCAATCTGCAGCACCGTCGCGTCTACGACGCCATCGTCGAACAGAATGAAGGACGAGCGCGGCTGCTCATGCGCGAGCATTTGCGGCGTTGCAAGGCCTCGACCGCGCATTGGGATATGTTCTCAAGCCAGTGAAAGCAGGCACGAGGCTGTCCGGATATTCACCGTTCGGCCGTAGGCCCGGCCGCATCGCCATTGGGCTAACGCATAGTGCCAACCTGCCGGCGCACTTCATCCATCGTCTCCAGTACTTCAATGGCGAAGTTCAGCGGGTGAAGCGGAGAATCCAGGATGCCGTCGGCGATATGCTGGGCCACGGCTGCCGCTTCCCAGGCTAAGCCATCGCGAAACTGCAGCGGTGTGTCGTTGAGGAACTGCAGGCGGACGTCACCCTTGCCGGGCTTGACGAGTTCGAAGCCGGCCGGCACCGCGAACCAGGGATTGACCTCGATCCGTGCCTCCGTGCCGCTGATGCTGGCGCGGGCGGGGGTGAAGGCCAGAAGATTGGTGCTGAGAATGGCCTGTGCGCCGGTCTGATAGCGGAGGACGATTGCCGTCTGTTCGTCCACCCCAGTGGTGGTGATGGACCCGAAAGCGTTGATCGAGATCGGGTTGCCGAGCCAAAGTTGGCTGAACCACAGCGGGTAAACGCCCAGATCGAGCAGCGCGCCTCCTGCAAGCTCGGGGTTGTAGATGCGGCCCTTGGGATCGGTCGGGCCACGGGTGCCGAAATCGGCGACGACCAATCGAGGATCGCCGAGCACGCCATCGTCGCGCAATTGCAGCATGACGTCGGTCTGCGGCAGGTAGCGGGTCCACATCGCTTCCATGGCGAAGACCCCGGCCGCCGCGGCGGCATCGCGGATCTCGCGCGCTTCGGCGGCCGTCACTCCGATGGGCTTTTCCACCAGCACGTGCTTGCCGGCCGCGATGGCCAGCAGGGCTAGGCGCTTGTGTTCGCTGTGCGGCGAGGCGACGTAGACAATATCGACCTCTGGATCCTCCACCAGCGCCTGATGATCGCCATAGGACCGCAGAATGCCGTGGCGCTCGGCAAAGGCCGCGGCGCGTTCGGCAGAGCGGCCGGCGACTGCGACGGCGCGCTGGTCGCTGTGAGTGTGCATGGCGTAGACAAAATCCTTGGCGATATCGCCGGGGGCGAGGATGCCCCAGCGCAGCACGGGACCACCGCGCAGCGGGGTGACGCGAGCCGTGGGCAGGAAGGTCGGAAATGTGCTCATTTGGCCACTTTACCTAATGTCATGACAAATTCAATTCAGTTGCGGGTTAGACCGCCCACCAGTGCTGGCGGACCAGACGCCCGACGTCTGAGAACCCTGTAAATCATCGACTTCTCTGCCATAGTCCAGTCCGGTCGGACGTTGACCAAAGCTCTAGCCGGACGGCTTGCGACGTCAAGTCATATGTGCGAACATTATGCCATGAACAGCTCGCGCATCACGTGACGGAGCTGCGGTTCGTCGAGGGGGAGTTACAATGGCCGGAAGTCTTGGTGTCGTCTTGGTAGGGTGCGGCGGTATCGCCCGCAGCCACGCGTTCGCATTGTCGAAGGTGCCGAATGCAAAGCTCATCGCGAGCGTCGATATCGATGAGGCCGCGGCCAAGCGGTTCAAGGACCGCTTCGGATTTGAAACCTGTTCGACGGACCTCGATGCAACATTGGCGCGCGCCGATGTCGACGCGGTGGTGATCACCACCTCTTCGAAATCACACGGACCGCTGATCATGAAGGCGCTGGAGGCCGGCAAGCACGTGCTGGTACAGAAGCCAATGACCGCCTCGGTCGAGGAATCCCGGGCCGCGGTGAAGCTCTCACGCAAGAAGAACCGCAAGCTGATGGTGTCGTTCTTCGAGCTGTTCCTGCCCCCGGTGGAGCGGGCGCGCCAGATCATCGAACAGGGGCTTATCGGCGAACCCTTCTTCTTCAAGGCCATCATGGCCTGGCACACGCCGGACGTGACCGCCGGGTGGCCGTTCAATCCTGAGCTGGCCGGCGGCGGCGTGATCCTCGATGGCAATGTGCACCACGTTTCGAATGCGCTGTATCTGCTTGGCGATCCGAAAGTGCAGAGCGTCTATGCCGAGTACGGCGCACTCACCGCCGACATCAAGGTGGAGGACACGGCGGTGATCCTCGTGCGTACCGACAAGGCAATCCTCGAGATTTCCGGTTCAAACCGGCTGCAGGAGCCCGGCGGCGCCACCGTCGCCTTCAAGGACCAGTGGCAGGTATTCGGCACCAAGGGCACGATCGCCTGGGACGCTGCGGCGCGGCCGACTTTCCGCGTCTTCACCAGCGACAAGGACGCGCTCGATCCGCTGCTCAGCAATGGCTGGGTGTCACCGAAGCTGCCGGTGATGCCACCCGATCATCGGGAATTCTCGATGCACATCAACGGCGAGGAAAGCCCCTGGGTGCCCGAGCACCAGCATTTCGTCGATGCGTGCCTCAACGACACGCCGGTGCGCAGCGATGGCGAATTCGGGCTCAAGACCCAGCTTATCCTCGATGCCGCCTACAAATCCGGCCGGGAAGGCCGGAAGCTCCCGCTCGAAGAGGCCGGCGTCTGATGGCCCGGCAGATCATCGATACGCATAGCCATATCGGCACCACCATCACCTCGGGCGTCGGCCAGGACGCCGATACCTGGCTCGCGAAGATGGATGCGGCCGGGATTGATCAGTCGATCATCTCGGTCGCCGCCGGCGGCCTGCAGGCCGAGGGTCTGGCCGATACGCGGCGGATGAACGACATCATCGCCCAGGCGGTCCGAGCCAAGCCGGATCGGTTCCCGATCGGGCTTGCCGGCATCGAGGTGCGGCATGGCGAGGCCGGGCACGCCGAAGTGCGGCGGGCGATGAATGAACTTGGGCTCAAGGGGTTGGTGTTCCATGCGACCTTCGAGGGTTTCTCGGTCGACTCGCCAGCGTTCCATGCCGCGCTCGGTGCGCTCGGAGGCAAGAAGGCGCTAATCCTTCTGCACTCGACGCCCGACGGTCGCGCCAATCCGAATGCCATCTCGAAGGTGGCGGAGCAGTTTCCGCATTTGACCTTCGTGCTCGGCCATCCGGTGTTCACCCCGGATCAACGCGCGCAGGCCGCCGATGCGGTCAAGACGCATGCCAACATCCATCTGGATCTGGCGTACCAGGACGATCCCAAGACGACCGAGTTCTTCGTGCGCGAGGTCGGAGCGGATAGGGTGTTCTACGGTAGCGATGCGCCGTACTACGAACCCGCAAGCGTGATCGCTTCAATCGAGGCAGCCGAGATCAGTGACAGCGATCGGGAGCTGATACTCGGCGGCAATGCAAAGCGGCTGATCGCGACGTTTCGCTGATAGCTCAGCCCAGCGAAATGCGGCGGCCGTTGGCCATGCATTGCTCGGCCGCCGCGAGTATTTTGGTGACGTGGGCACCGAAACGGGCGTCGGGATATGGCGCTATGGGATTGCCGGCGGCTGCAGACGCGAGGGCCGTCAG